>JAEWWD010000046.1 GCA_023396535.1 Bacillota bacterium | reverse complement strand
CGTGCGCCCGAGCAGCATGACCTTTGCGCCCTCGTGGCTGAAATCTTCCGCGAACTGCGCGCCCAAGCCCTGTCCGGCCCCGGTTACGACAACGATTTTGTTTTGGAATCTCAAGGATTTTCCTCCTTCACCCGAATGGCACACTCGGGTATTCTTCAAGGTTCGATGTGCAGCCGCAGGCTGTACAACCAATGATCGGATGCGCAATATCCCGATGATACGATGCCGGCGAACTGTTTCGTTCTATGTAGTACAAAGAATGTGCTAACTTATTATTTAACATTATGGCGGTTTTGTCAAGTATACGAAGCGGAAATATGACGGTTGCGCATATTTTTATTTTGATTATCCGGCGTATCGAAAAGCTCCTGTCGCTGAGAGCGGCAGGAGCCAGACTGTCGATAAAACCATTGGGGGGTCCCGGGGGCCAGAGCCCCCGGAGGCTTTCTTCGGAGCGGCGGCGTGTACGGCGCGAGCGAAAAGCCTTGCACCGTAAGGCTTTCCCTGCAGGAACCGCCGACCGCACCGAAGGTGCAGGCGATTCCTGTAAACCTCAAAAAAGTGCCATAGGCACTTTTTTGACTAACTCCTGCCGCTGAGGCAGCGGCAGGAGCGGGGGGAGAGGAGGGCACTAAAAGCTCTTGTTTACAGATAGCGCATGCGCTGTCTGGTAAATACAAAACCCGCGCGGTGCATGGCAAGGGATAGAATCTCCGAATGCGGATGGTCCGTGGCGGAAAACGCCCGGTATGCGCCCATGGACGTCGTACCGCCGACAAATACCATGGAGTAATTGATGAACATTTCGTCCATCGCATGGCTTTCGATGAGGTGCCACATATAGGACGGCGCTTCGATGCACATTTTCTTTATGCCGAGCTGGCGCAGAATATACAATAGTGTGGCGGAGTCGGGCGATTTGCCGGAGCCTGTGAGGAATACGGGAATAGCGCCGGGCTGTGCGGACAGCGCGCTTTGAATGGCGGGCATATCCACGTCCTGTTTGGTTGCGTACGGTCCGAGGCACACGATGGGCTGCTTCATGTTTGCCTTGAGATAGTTCCCTCCTTCGGGGCTGGTGCCTATCATAACGCGGATGTCCCCGGCGAATATCCGGTGGGAAAGCGGTATATCTGTGCCGTCGAAGGATACGATGCAGTTGATGGGATATTCCGCGTCTTTCCCCATGACCTCCGTCCGCGCTTTGGCCAATTCCTCGCAGAATACGTGCGAGGTCCCCTCCGGTTCTGCCTGCAGCGTTCTTGCGCCAAGCAGGCAAGCGTCCGAATAGGCGCGCAGCATATTGAGCACCCAGAAATCCGCTTTTCCGCCCTCCCGGTCCAGCATATTGTTGCCCGCGATGAGCGGCCCGCGCGGATCGTCCGGGAACGCGATTTTGCCGTCGGAAGACAGTACAATGGATGCGAACGTATACGGGCGGTCTTCCCCAGGTTCCGGCAAATAAAGATCACCGTATACGTCATGCACCTTTTTAGGCACGATGTCACTTGATGCGGATTTCACGGCATCAAGTTTGTCTTCCTGCCGCATCAGTATGTTCAAACGAATATCTTCTGTAGGGAAATGAAGCTTTGGCAATGGCTGTATCATAGACTGCTCCTTTTTGCTGTGATCAAGAGAGGCAAAGAAATGATGCAAGAAAAATAAGCGCCGCGGGAAATGCGGCGCTTATTCGGGTTAGCGTTGATCCCTGATGTAATGCGTGCCCTGTGCGCGCGGAACGAAAGATTTCTGCTGGAATACCACCAGCACCAGTATGGTGATGATATAGGGCATCATGAGGAACATATGGTACGGTAGTTTGACGCCCATCGATTGCAGGTTGAGTTGCAGCGCATCTGCCGCGCCGAACAGCAGGCAGGCGACCAGCGTGCCCACGGGATTATAGCGGCCGAATATGACGGCTGCGAACGCTATGAAACCGCGGCCGGCAACCATGTTATCCTGGAAATATCCTAGGCCGCCTATGGTAAGAGACGCGCCGCCGAGCGCAGAAAGCGCGCCGCTGATGATGCATGCGATATAGCGGTGCAGATATACGTTAACGCCAACCGTGGCTGCTGCGCGCGGATATTCGCCAATCGCGCGGATCTTTAAGCCCCACTTTGTCTTCTGCATTATGATATAGGTGATCGGAACGAGCAGCAACGCCAAGTAAAAGAACACGCTCTGACCGAAGAACAACGTAGGCATATTCTCCGTGTGCGGTATGGTTGTCGTAATACCGAACAGGTACTTGTTGAAAGTCGCGGTAATGCCCAGACCGAACATATTGACGCCCAGCGCGGTAACAATCTGATTACAGCCAAGTGTAACGACAAATATGGCGTAAATCGCGCCCACGATCATACCCGACAGCATTGAAATCAAAAAACCCATATAAGGATTGTTGTTGCTGTAATAGGCGCCCAGGAACGCTACAAACGCTCCGATCAACATCATACCTTCCTGCGCGATATTCAACACGCCGGTACGTTCGCAATATACATCTCCCAACGCGGAAAGCAGTATGGGAGTAGTCATTCGAATAATGGCGGTCAAAAATGCAGCCGAGAATATTGAACCTAAAATCGAGCCGCTCATTTTTTTGCCCCCCTCTTCGCTTTGGATAAATATAGCGCTTTAATTTGTGTGATGGCGATAATGCTTAATATGGCGATGGCATTTACCATGGATACGATGGATACCGGAATTCCACTGCTGATTTGCATGGCGTTACCGCCGTTTTTAAGCGCACCGAACAGGAAAGCTGTTGCAAGCACTCCCAGCGGATTTAGCCCCCCCAGCATTGCCACCGGCACTGCGTCGTATCCGTAATTGATCATAAAGTTTGCATACAGACGATGCTGAGTACCCAATATCGTAAGGCTTCCCGCAAAGCCGGCCAGTATGCCGGATATAACCATGGAGGTAATCATTGTGCGCGTAACGGAAATACCGCCGTATGTGGACGCCTTTGTGTTCAAGCCGACGCTTCTGAGCTGATACCCCCAGGAGGTATGGAACAACACAAAGTAAAGTATAGCTGCCGCTATGAAAACAAGGAAGAAGCCTGTGTGCAGATGTGTGCCCGGCAGTTTGGAGAACCATGCTTCCTTGGAGAGCATAACGGATTTGGGATCCGGCTGGTTTGGCGCTTTGAGGAAACTGTTGACAGCCGTGCCCAGCAGGTAAATAGCGACATAATTCATCAGCATGCAGATGAGCACTTCGTTCATGCCTCGTCTGGCTTTCAGATACGCGGGGACGAACGCATAGGCGCCTGCTGCGATCAAGCCGCCAATGAGAGACAGAGGCAATAGAATATACTTAGGGGCATCGGGCAGGCTAACGGCAATCCATGTTGTGAACAGCGCGGCAATATAAATCTGCCCTTCAACGCCGATATTGAATATTCCGGTCCGGTATGCAAGCGTAATCGCCATGCCGCCAAACGCATAAGGTATAAACTCCAAAAGTGTAAAGGAAAGTTCCGATTTACCGCCCAACGCGCCTTTGAACATCGCCGTATAGGCTGCAATGGGATTTACACC
>JAEWWD010000266.1 GCA_023396535.1 Bacillota bacterium | reverse complement strand
AACAAAAGAACCCTCAACCGGCTTCTCGGGCCACTGAAAAGTCCTGCGGACTTATCAGTGGCCCGATTATATGCGCCGCATAATATTACGGTTATACCTCCTTGCTTGTAGGGCCGCCGATGCGCGTGAACGACATCACGCTGTCGAGTATGACCGCACACGCCACGACTCCCAGGAAGTATGTCGGGAATTGCGAGAATATCTTTGCGATGAATTCGCCCCCGTCCCCGAACATCTCGTACAGCGCGGCCGAAAACGCCGGGTTGACGAGCCCGGGCGCTGTTACAAACAGCACCATCAGCACGAGGCTGCAGATGTCGAGTATGAGCGTCTTAAATGCCAGCCGCAGCGTGTACCGTCCTTCGTTGAGCCGTAAAACCTCCTTGAGGACGCCCAGCGCGAATATGCCGGCGATCAGCGCCCATTGCCGGTGCAGCACCGCCTGGTCGAACATCGGCACAAACGCTGAGCCGTTGTAAATGCCTACGAGATACGGCGCGCCCCAGAGCATCACGACGAGGAACAATGTCGAGAGCACGATACCGACGATGGGCTCGTGCCGCCCTATGCGTTCGTTCTTTCTTGGTACCGGTGGCAGGTCGTTGAGCGCGTTGTCCATATCGAGCCTGACGCCCCTGCGCTCAAAAAATGCGAACAGCGCCGTTACGAACGCGAACGCGTAGACTTCGCCCATGATCACCATGCCCAGCCAGGAGAACAGCCGATACAGAGGGTATCCGCTGCCGTCCCCCAACAGTGAGGTAATAAGCCCCGCGAGCAGCATGCCGCCGCCGGCGGCCGCCAATACGATTTTGAGAACAAATTTATACTTCCGGTAATAGGGCGGGCCGATGAGAGCGCTGTGTTTATCGGGATCGTATTTTTCCGCCAGTTCTGCGGGCGTACCCAGTTCCGTAAGCACAACCCGGACGTCTTTCTCGGCGGGCGGCATGTCGCCGCAGCGCTGCTCCAGCATATCCGCGATAAGGGAGCGAAGCTCTTTCTCTATGTCGACGCGCTGTCGGTAGGGCAGTTTTTTGGTGACGGCGTAAACATACCGTTCAACCAGATCATTATGCATTGTCTTGTCCCCCCATCAATTCATCTATACTTTTCACGATGCTTTTCCAGTGTTTTTTCAGGGTTTGAAACAGTTCTCTGCCTTCCGGCGTCAGCACATAGTATTTCCGGGGTTTCGCGCCGCCGGTTTCCCATTCGCTTGTAAGCACGCCCTGCCCTTCCAGCCGCCTGAGCAGCGGATACAGCGTGTTGACCTCCACCGCGACGCCGCTTTCGGAAAGAATGCTCACCAAATTGTAACCGTACATGGGCGTATCCAATTGGCTGAGAACCGCCAGTACGATGCTGCCGCGGCGCATTTCCAGAAGCAGCCCGGACAGAATTTCCTCCCGTTCCACGTAGGTCCTCCTTCATCAAATATCGTTATTTGAATTATACTGTGCGTCACACTATATGTCAATGCGAAAAATATAATTATTTGAGAGTTGCATACGACTGGATATTGACGTGTGATTTTATCTGCTTTATTCTGGTAATGGATGTCTGCGCCGGTTTCACCGGCAAGGGCAGAGAGGGAGCAAATGGCCGATTCTGTTCAGAAAGCCGAACTGTTCTACGAACAGTTTGAGCCTATGGAAGACCTTACTTACGGCGTCATACTGTCCATCGTACGGGACAGGGAGGCCGCGCTTGATATACTGCAAGATACCATTCTATTGGGTATACGGCATTACGACCAACTGCAAAACAAGGAAATGCTCAAACCCTGGATATTGCGCATCGCGAAAAATGAATCCATTTCCTATTGGAGAAAACAAAAAAATCGGCGGGAATCGCCGGAACAGCCGGAATACCTTGCAGCCCTGCCTCTTGAGGACGAGCAGAGCGTGGAGGGGATTGTGCTGGCTGGGAACAGGCGGGAAATACTTTCCTGCGCCATTCATAAGCTATGTGAGACGGACCGGCTGATGCTGCATTTGCGGTATCAGGAGGATATGAAGCTGACGGAAATCGCGGAACTGACGGGGTATTCCTTATCAAAGGTGAAGTCGCGGCTCAGCCGCGCCTGCGTCAAGCTTAGAAAGATATTGGAGAGCCAGCATGATTATTGACTAAGTCTGCGACCAAATGGGCCGTGAATACCTCTTATTCAGTGAGAACGTGACTTGGAGTAAAGCCGCATGACTCAGAGGGATCTCGAAAAATTGTTACAGGATCCCTTCCTGCGCCGGGAAGTGGAGCAGGGCTTGTTCAACGACCCTAAAATCTGGCTGTCGGAAGAGGAACAGTTGCTGGGCGACAGGGAGCAAGCCGTGCTCAAACAGCGGCGGAAGGCGGAGCTCAGGGGCCGCGTCATGGAACGTGTGCAGGAGGAAAGCGAGATTCCCCGCACAAGATTACAGCATATACCGCGCGTGCCCCGGTCCGTGTCCGTCGCGGCCGCCTGTGTTGCGGCGTTGCTGCTGTTCTTTGCGGTGGTGCCGACGGGGACGACGACTGCCGCCAACTTCTTTGCGAAGATCGCGCGTAAGGTGACGGGTTATGTCGTCATCGAAAGCGAAGGGGAAGCGCCCCCCAATGTTGTAAAGCCGGATGAAACCAAGATATCGGGCGTGGACGGCTTTACGTTTGTACAGTACCAGACCCTGGCGGCGCTTATGGAGAAAACCGGCCTTGACCCGGTCGTGCTGACGGCGGGATATGCGGATATCGTCGACATTGCGTATGAGGAGCAGGAGGGCGAATACCGGGAGATCGTCATAGCGTACGAATTGGCGGACGACGTGTATATTACCACCACGCAGCATTGGGAAAAGGGCGCGCATGCCCAAAAGCCGAAGAAAAGTGAAAAGCGCGAAATACTTGGCGGCGTTATCGCATATGCGGGGTATGAAGACGACTATCAGGTGGCGGCGGCGGATATTGAATCCTCCCGCTTTGGCGTAACCGCCCCCAAAGGGGTGGATTTCGATGCCGTGCTTAACGGGCTTGCTTACGGTTCGGCGGTGGACGCCGCGGCGTTCGCCGTAAGGCCGCCGGAATATTCGCCTTCGACATTGGAGCCGGAATGCTATAACAGCCTTACGGAGTTTTCCAAGCAGAACGGCATATGGCCTGTCGCGCTCAAAGACGGGTTTGCTGCCGTAACGGATGTAGAGTATTATGTGAGCAGGGTTGCCGGGAATACGGTGTGCGCCGCCTATGATGCGGAAGGCGGGTGGGTCTGTATCAACCAGAAATTTGGTTATACCGACGGCATGGTGACCACCATGAACGACGAGACTTATTTTGAAACCACAATACTGGACGGCGTAACCATACACTGCTCGGTGGATGCGGTGGACGGTTCCACGGCGGGCGTTGCGGCTCTCCCGGATTCCGTGCTCATGGTCATCGCGCAAAAGGGCGTAAATTTCGACGCTGTGCTGGAAAATCTGGTTGCGACCGCGCCTGAGGGCAAGCATTAAGCGCCGGACAATAGTATCAAGATATCAAAAGAGAGCGGGTTGTTTGCGACCCCTCTTTTTTAGTTCATTTTTTGCACATGGACTTGCTTTGATACGGAAAGGTATATAGCGGAGTGAAACGGGCATTCATGACATGCATGGCGCACAGTGTCTAAAATTTAACGGAGGACATATACCAAATTTGGAATATTCGTTCATCACGCAAAAGGGTCTGCTGCACGGGTAGAAGCTTGCGCCTGCAGAAAAACATAAAAGCGGCCTGTGCGGAGTATCCTTTGGCTGTACCGGTGAATAATAGCTGTGAGCATCTGCCATGACGGAAGATATAGCTTATAAGCACAGGTTATTTCACGACGCCCGTATCTAACGGCATATTGCAGAATATACTGGACAGTCCGGTTTTCGCCGCCTATGATAAATGTGTAACATAAAGCCGGACGCAATGGCGCGTACGGGATATGCATATCTATTATTGCATGGAGGATCGATTATGAACGCCTACATCCAGGAAGTCATCGAAAAAGTCAAAAAGCGCGACGCAAACGAGCCTGAATTCCTGCAAACGGTGGAAGAGGTGCTCAGTTCCCTCGAAGTCGTGATCGACAAGCATCCGGAATACCGGAAGCTGGCGCTGCTCGAGCGCATGGTCGAGCCCGAGCGCGCAATCGAGTTTCGCGTGGTATGGGAAGACGATTTAGGGCAGACGCAGGTCAACCGCGGCTACCGCGTGCAGTTTAACAGCGCGATAGGCCCCTATAAGGGCGGGTTGCGCTTCCATCCCTCGGTGAACCTGTCCATCATGAAATTCCTGGGCTTTGAGCAGACATTCAAAAACAGCCTGACCACGCTGCCCATAGGCGGCGGCAAGGGCGGCTCGGATTTTGACCCGCGCGGCAAATCCGACCGGGAAGTTATGCGCTTCTGCCAGGCGTTTATGACGGAGCTATACCGCCACATAGGGCCGGACGTGGACGTCCCCGCCGGCGATATCGGCGTAGGCGGCCGGGAAATCGGCTACCTCTATGGGCAATATAAGCGAATTACGGGCGCATATGAGCCCGGTGTGCTCACAGGCAAGGGCATGGCGTATGGCGGCAGCCTGATACGCCCTGAAGCCACGGGCTTTGGCGCGGTGTACTATATCTGCGAAGTGTTCAGGCACGAGGGCGACAATATCGCGGGCAAGACGTTCGCGCTTTCCGGCTTTGGCAACGTGACGTGGGGCGTAGCGCGCAAAGTGACGGAGCTGGGCGGCAAGGTTATAACCATTTCCGGCCCCGACGGCTACGTGTACGATCCGGACGGCGTGAATACGCCGGAAAAGATCGACTATCTTGTGACCATGCGCAACTCGGGCCGCGACCGCGTGCAGGATTATGCGGATAAATTCGGCGCGGAGTATTTCCCCGGGCAGAAACCGTGGGGCGTAAAAGCGGACGTCGTAATGCCCTGCGCAACGCAGAACGAGGTGGGGCTCAATGAAGCGGCGCAGATTGCCGCGAACGGCGTAAAATACTATATCGAAGTCTCCAATATGCCCACCACCAACGAGGCGCTTGCGTTCCTGATGAAGCAGCCCAACACCATCGTAGCCCCCAGCAAGGCGGTCAACGCCGGCGGCGTGGCTACCTCCGCGCTTGAAATGAGCCAGAACTCCATGCGGTACCGCTGGAGCGCGGAAGAAGTGGATGAAAAGCTGCACGGCATTATGAAGAATATCCACGATTCCTCCATGTATGCCGCGGCTGAATACGGCCTTGGCTACAATCTTGTGGCGGGCGCAAATATCGCGGGCTTTAAGAAGGTCGCGGAGGCGATGATCGCGCAGGGGCTGGTGTAAGCCGGCGTGAGCTTTCAATAGGTTAACCAGCTGTTCCCTTCTTCTGGGGAGCGGGAAGGACGGGCAATGAAAAATCCCTTCGTTGATTACGAAGGGATTTTTAGTATGCGTTGTTCAAAAGCCTGGATTATAGCAGCGGTGCGGGAATAAACCCCTTTGGCGTATACTCCATTACTTCCCGGAACCCTATGTCGCGCAGCAGCGTGTGCACGGTGGCGAAGTGTGCGTCGAGTAATCCCGCCTCGTGCGCGTCGGAGGTGATCACGACGGATCCGCCCAGTTCCAGCAGACGTTTGAGCAGGAACGGGGCAGGGTAGGGCGTGGTGGAAAAGCCGCAGGCCATGCATCTTGTATTCACTTCGAATATTGCGCCGCTCTCGGCGATGGCCGTGAGCGCCTCGAGTGCGATACGCCGGTAAGCGGCGCTGTCCGTATCAAACATGCGCGTGGCGCCGTTAAACTTGGTGATGACGTCAAAATGCCCGATGATATCCGGCTTGCGGCGCAACGCATATTTTGTGAAATGCCGGTAGTATTCCTTCGCTAGTCCCAGCGGGCCGCTGCCCAACGCGTCCATACAGGCGCGCAGTTCCTCGGGCGTATTGTCCATTGCGTAATATTTGCCGTTTACAACAAGATAGTGATTGGAGCCTATCACATAATCCAGCCCGTCGGAGGGGTAGGATACGCAGGCGTCGTCCTCAACGCCGAGATAGAGTTTGATGCGTCCCGCGTATTCCTCGCCCAGACGGCGGACCTCCTCCTTATAGGCGAGGGCGCCGAGCGGCGTCATGCAGTAAGAGGGATCGAACGGCGCAGGCACATGGCCTGAAAAGCCCAGCGAGCGAAAGCCCTTCATGATGGCGGCGTCCGCCATTTCACGCGGGGTATTCATAC
>JAEWWD010000197.1 GCA_023396535.1 Bacillota bacterium | reverse complement strand
GCGTACTCCTTCATGTACTTGAGCGCGTCGTCAACCGGGATGACCTTGGCGAGCTTGAAGAACGCGGACTGCATGATCGTGTTGATCCTGCCGCCCATGCCGACCTCGCGCGCGAGCTTGATGCCGTCGAGGTTATAGAAGCGCAGCTTCTTTTTGGCGATGGCGCGCTTCATGGCGGCGGGCAGTTCGTTCTCCATCTCCTCGGCCGTCCAGGGCGAGTTCAGCAGGAATACGCCGCCTTCCTTGATGCCTTCGGCCACCGCGTAGCGGGTGACGTAGGAGGGATTGTGGCAGGCCACAAAGTCCGCCTGCGTGATGAGGTACGGGCTCTGTATGGGCTTCTTGCCAAAGCGCAGGTGGGATACCGTGAAGCCGCCCGACTTCTTGGAGTCGTAGGCGAAGTAACCCTGCGCGTACATATCGGTGTGGTCGCCGATGATCTTGATGGAGTTTTTGTTCGCGCCGACCGTGCCGTCGGAGCCGAGGCCGTAGAACTTGCAGGCGATGGTGCCGGCAGGCGCGGCATTGATCTCTTCCGTTATGTCGAGGGAGTTGTTGGTCACGTCGTCCACGATGCCCACGGTGAAGTGGTTCTTGGGGGAGGCGGCGTCGAAGTTGTCGAACACGGCCTTGACCATGGAGGGCGTGAATTCCTTGGAGCCGAGGCCGTAGCGGCCGCCGAGCACCGTAATATCGCAGATGCCGGCTTCTTTGAAAGCGGCGACTACGTCGGTATAGAGAGGCTCGCCCATGGAGCCGGGCTCCTTGGTGCGGTCCAGAACGGCGATCTTCTTCGCGCTCTTGGGCAGGGCGGCAAGGAAACGGTCCGCCGCGAAGGGACGGTACAGGCGTACTTTGAGAACGCCGAGCTTCGCGCCCTTGGCGTTGAGGTAATCGATGGTCTCTTCGCAGACGTCGCCGCCGGAGCCCATGATGATGATGACCTTCTCCGCGTCCGGCGCGCCGACGTAATCGAACAGATGGTACTTGCGTCCGGTCAGCTTGCCGACTTCCTCCATGTAATGCTCCACGATGGCGGGTACGGCGGCATAGTACTTGTTGGAGGCTTCGCGGCCCTGGAAGTAGATATCCGGGTTCTGCGCGGTGCCGGCCTGGTGCGGATGCTCCGGGTTGAGTCCGCGGTCGCGGAACTTCTTTACTGCTTCCCAATCCAGCAGTTTGCCCATATCTTCATAGGCGATCTCTTCGATCTTCTGTATCTCGTGGGAGGTACGGAAGCCGTCGAAGAAATGCAGGAAGGGCACGCTCGCCTTGATGGCGGACAGATGCGCGACCAGTGCGAGATCCATGACTTCCTGTACGGAAGCGGAGGACAGCATGGCAAAACCCGTCTGGCGGGCGCCCATTACGTCGCTGTGGTCGCCGAAAATGGAGAGGGAGTGGGCGGCCAGCGCGCGGGCCGAGACATGAAATACGCCGGGCAACAATTCGCCGGCGATCTTATACATGTTCGGGATCATCAGCAGAAGTCCCTGGGATGCGGTAAACGTGCTGGTCAGCGCCCCCGCTGCGAGGGAACCGTGCACTGCGCCCGCCGCGCCGCCTTCAGACTGCATTTCGGCTACGCGTACCTGTTGGCCGAAGAGATTGATACGGCCGTTCGCGGCCCATTCATCGGCTACCTCGGCCATATTGGAAGAAGGCGTGATGGGGTAGATTGCCGCAACGTCGGAAAACGCGTATGCTACATGTGCCGCCGCGGTATTCCCATCGATGGTAATGGATTTTGGCATAAGAACCTCCTATAGTAGAATTTCTGTTGTGCTGAAAGTATTGAAATCAGGCAATAGGCCTGAAAACACGAATTAGCCCATGTTTATTATAGTTGTACGTTCGGGGGGTGTCAAGGAACGGCTGCCGTTCCTGCCCGGCCGGACCGTTGCATTTGCTTCGATATTCACCATTTAAAATAGCTTCTGCTTATATCTCTCCAGCAAAAGTAGCAGGGGCATGCCCAGACCGTAGCAGGCGACGAGCTGCCCCGCCGCGACATACAGCGCGCATACCCAATACGGTGCGCCAACACCATAGACATCCGCCAACAGCCATCCTACGACCAGCGCGTTTACGAGCACCGCCGGTGCGGGCACGAGCCAGCGGCCGGCCTTTGACGCAGACCGCTTCGAGAGTATATAGGAGAGGTACGCCGCCATCAGCGTCGCCAGGCTTCCGAATATGACGTCGAGCGGGAGTATGCCCATCGTCGTCATCATGATCAGGTTTGCCGTGAGGCAGCCCACAAACAGGCCGGGTACGGCGGCAGGTGTAAAATACGGCAGCACGCACAGCGCTTCGGAGATGCGGCACTGGAACAGCCCCGAGCTGATGGGCGCCACCGCGTACGTCAGAACAAAATAGATGGCGGCGATCATGGCGCCGTAAATCAGGTATTTGGTTTTCGTCATAGTGTCTCCAATATCTTCTTAATATTTGCACGGCCGCCACGATACAGCCGTTCTTCATCGATGGTGGTAAGCCGTCCGTCCCGCACGGTAATTTCGCCCGCGACCACGACGCAATCTGCCGGGCGGTGCAGCCCGACCGTGCCGAACAGGTTCTTGGGGTCGAGATGCGTGCCAAGTAGCTCCAGCGTGTCGTACCGTATCAAAAACGCGTCCGCCGCGCAGCCCAAGGCGATCTGCCCCAGCTTATCGCGGCCCAACAGCCGCGCGCTGCCGCGCGTGGCCATTTTTAAAAGGTCGTAACCCGAGGGCGCGTTTGCGCCCCACGTCAGCCGGTGCAGCAGGTAGGCGGAGCGGATTTCTTCAAGCAGGTTGGAGCTGTCGTTGCTGGCGCTGCCGTCCACGGCGAGCCCGACGGGGATGTTAAGACGCAGCATGTCCGGCACGCGGCATACACCGGAGGAGAGCTTCATGTTGGAACAGGGGCAGTGCGCAACGCCCGTGCCGTTTTCGGCCATGCGTGCAAGCTCTTCATCGTTGAAATGGATGCCGTGCGCGTACCATACATCGCTGCCCGTCCAACCCAAAGATTCCATATAGTCGTAAGGGCGCATGCCCGTTTTTTCGAGAGTATAGCTCTCCTCGTCCCTGGTTTCGCACAGGTGCGTGTGCAGGCGTACGCCTTTCGCGCGCGCGAGCGCCGCGCTTTCGCGCATGAGATCCGCCGTAACGGAAAACGGCGAGCAGGGCGCAAGCGCGACCTGGCGTATGGAAAACTCTGATGCGTCGTGATAGGCTTCGATGAGCCGGAGGCTGTCGTTGAGTATGGCGTCCGTTTCCTGTACCACGCTGTCCGGGGGCAGGCCCCCGTCCTTTTTGGAAAGGCTCATGCTGCCGCGGGAAGCGTGCATACGGATATGAAGCTCGTCCGCCGCCTGAAACTGAGCGTCAATGAGCGCGCCCGAGGCCGTCTCGGGGAACACGTAATGATGATCGAAGCAGGTCGTGCAGCCGTAGCGCATCAGCTCGGCCATGCCGGCGAGCGAGCTCAGGCGCACTGTGTCCGCATCGATGCGCTTCCAGATTTCATAAAGCGTTTTGAGCCAGTCAAACAGCTCCATGTTCTGTACCTGCGGCAGATTGCGCGTGAAAAACTGGTACAGATGATGGTGCGTATTGACGAGACCGGGGTACATCCACATGCGCGACGCGTCCACAACGGTATCCGCCGGGCGTGCGTTCCCGGAAATATCGCGTATGACCCCATTCTCGCAATATACGTTTATATGATGGAGCACCGTGTCGTGATCGTCGCAGGTGATAAGCGTATCTACATTTTGAAATAGCAGAGAGGACATGACGGCGGTTCCTTTCGGTTCTCTGCTTAGTATACCATAAAATAATGAACAATGAACAATGCATAATGAACAATGACGGAAGGAATTCCCTTTTGGGAATTCCTTTGATTTTTGACGTTCGATGAACCCCGCTCTGGGGGCATTTTTCAAAGAAATTCCCCATACGGGGAATTTCGACCTCCATTGTACATTGTTAATTGTTCATTGTTCATTCCATTAAGCGCCCGGCGCATAAAGCAGCGTCAGATCCGGCACATTGAGCGCCGCGTACCAGAATACGAACAGCAGCACGCCTATGCGCAGCAGTGGCAGCTTCTGCCGGAACATGCGTACGGCGTACAGCAGCAGTATGCCCGTCAGATAACACAGGAACCAGAACGCCTGTATCCGCTTGAACGTCAGCCCGTACGCGCCGATATACAGCAATAGCCGCGTAAATGCGGAGGCGAGTATGACGCCCGTCGCCGCGAGCAGCGCGAACATAAGCGCGCGCAGTACATTCCCCTTTTGCGCGTGGCTCAGGCACAGGCTGAACAGGCCGAAATTGATGGCGGCGACCCACATGAGCTGGTTGAAGCCCTCCTGCGCGTACCGGGCATAGGTAAGACCCGCGGGCAGGCCCTGCCCGCCGAACAGGTAGGCAAACTGTACCGCCGTGAACAGCGCGTATACCGCGATCAGCGCGCCCATGACGACGGTGGGGGCGGTATCCTCCCACGGCTTTCGCTCCCGTACGTTTTGCTGCAGCAGCGGCTGCCCCCAGCGTGCGCCGTACAGAAAGCTGTAAAACAGCATGGCGCAGATCAGCGCGATGAGTGTGCGCAAGAAAACCTCTGAAAGATCCGGCAGGCGGAACCATTCCCGCGCATACGCGTTCATGACGGCGTCGGCGGAAAGCAGCAGCGCCAGCACAACGCCAACGGCGGGTATGGCCAGCAGTATCCCCAGCCATACGCGTTTTTTCGCGCCTGTATTCGAATGAGAGATGTCGCCGATGCAGCGGAAGAACCTGCCTATATATTGGAAGGGCTGCACCACAAAGCCGAGGAAGAACAGGCCGATGTAGCCGCTCTCCCGCTCCAGCGGGTAGGATACGTACTGCGCGTGCAGCATGAGCAGGCAGGGGATAGCGAGCCAGTTGAGGTAAATAAGGCTCTCCTCGCTGTACCCGCGCGACTGCATCATCAGCATCACGCACAGGAACGCCGCAGGCCCCGCGAGCAGGAAGCCCAGCGGGCGGCTGAGCGCCTGCTTGTAGCTGACGGCATGAAACAGCGCGAGGTAGGCGAGCCAGAATATCGCGTACCAGGCGGAAAAATCGGCGTTGGCTTTTACGAACAGCGTCGCCTGCAGCAGTATGCCCAGCAGCAGCACGCCCGGCAGCAGCCAGCGCTGCGCGGCGGTGATGGGCGGGGCCGTGAGTTCCGGCTTTACTACGTATGCGGGCGTATTTGCCGGCCCGATTATTTCTGAACCGGCCGGGGCAGCCGCTGATGTTGCGGTTGCCTTGCCGCAGTCCGGGCAGAATTTATGCTGCGGCTGAAGCGTTGCGCCGCAATGCGTACATTTCATAACTTGCCTCCTTAATCGGTGTCAGTCCTCTTCCTGCTCGCCGGGTACGAATTCCAGCAGGTCGCCGGGCTGGCAGCCGAGCGCGTCGCACGCCGCGTTCAGCGTGGTGAAGCGTATGGCCTTGCCCTTGTTGTTCTTGAGTATGGAAAGGTTGGCGGGCGTAATGTCCATGCGTTCGGCAAGCTCAGAAAGGCCTATCCGGCGTTTCGCCATCATGATGTCCAGGTTTACGCGTATCATGGCGGCCCCCCTATATCGTCAGCGCGTTTTCTTCCCGGTACCCCACGGCTTTTTCAAATACGCCGCGCAGCACAAGGGAAAACAGCGCGCACAGGAGTTCCGCCGTGGCAATGAGCAGCAGCGTGGGCCGGAAATACAGCGCGGTTACGACGAGTGTCAGCGCCGTCATGAAGAGCGCCGTAAGCCCCATGTTGCGAAGCCGCTTTACATTTTTGCGGATAAACGGGTCGGCGTTGAGGCTGTGCATCATGCGCGAAAGCGTATACAGTATGAACAGGCCGCCCGCCGAGCCCAGCATCCAGCAGGCGAGGGATACGGCGTACGCGGCGGTAGCTTCGGGCAGCAGGCCGGGCGTGTTGAGCAGTTGCGGCAGCAGGCGGGGCAGCAGCGCGACGAACAAGAGCCCCAGCGCCATGCACACGTACAAGAGCGCGAGCGTGATGCGGTTAAGCGGCATCGGTTTCATAATCGGTCCCCCAACAACGTTGTTTGCTCAAGTATACCCTAAAGATTATCGATTTTCAATATGATTATATCGAAATTCAATATGAAATATGACGGGATAGAGTGGCAATCCTATTCTTAACCAGTTCAATGAGGTGATTTTATGGAAGACATCGTTGACATTGTTAAAAAGTTGTATCCTAGTTATGAACTTGAAGAATATCCCGAGGTGGAAACGGTTGATTTTCCTCAGGAGATTTATATTGCGCATGCGGTATCGGTAAGCAATGTGGTAACGATGAGTTTATTGTTGACGGATCGACACAAACATGTGAATACTGCTATAGAGAAATGCTTAAAAAGCGATCAAGAAAATATACACTTGCGGAAGATTCCGAATAAAAAAATACAGATACTTCTTATAAATATGATACAGAAAAGAGTGAAAGATTTATGGAAACAGAAAACGAGGAAAATCTCTTTCAACCATATTCAATTGAAGAATATCTTGAATTTGAAGCTCAACCCGAGGATTTTCCAAAGGAAGAATATATAGCGTATGCGGTTTGCGGGAAAGAGTGCGGGCATAGTGAATTTATTGTTGATGGCCAAACGCAATTTTGTAAGCATTGTCATAGGCAGATGTTCAGGACAGAAGTAAGAAAGTACATTTTGGCTGACGACCTCAAATAATTCATGCTTTCGTTGTCATGCCCAGGCTCCATTCGGGTAACGCATCGTTACGATGCGTCCATGAACAAACCCGCAGAAAAGTATCACAGCTTTTCTGCGGGTTTCCTTTCATTTTCGCATAAAACGATCCGGCCAGGGGGCATGCAAGGGGGAAGATTTATAATATCCCGGGAAATACTGTCGAATACCTCAAACTTGTTTTAGCGGCAGCGTAATGGTAAATACCGCGCCGCCGTCGTTGCCCGCGGCGATATGCCCGCCGAGCGCCGTGACGGCGGAGTACGCTATCGCCAGCCCCAGCCCGAAATTTCCGTTTTTGCCTTTATAGAAACGCTCAAACAAATGCGGCAGGTCTGCTTCCGGTATGCCGCCGCCGTCGTCCGATATGCGCAAAATCGCTTCGTTTGCATTGACTGAAAGCGAAATGACGACTTCTGCCTTCGCATAGCGCAGACAGTTGGACACCACGTTCATCACCGCCTGGTATAAAAGCTCGTCATCTGCTGATATGACGGGGCCGTTCTCGGGCAGGCGCAGCGTGAGTCGGCGCTGCTGCTTGGCCGCTGCGCCCAACAGCCGCTGCTCGTATTCGGGCAATATCTGGTTCAGGTTCATGGGCTGCAGTTCCCGGCCCAGCGCGGTATCCATGCGGGAAAGCGTCAGCAGCTCGCTTACCAGCGTGCTCAGGCGCTTGCTTTCGCGCAGTATCACCTGCGCGGCCTGCTTCGTATCCGGCATGACGCCGCCCGCGATGCCTTCGGCGTAGCCCTGAATGGACATCAGCGGCGTTTTCAGCTCGTGTGAGGCGTTGGCGAGGAACGCCTTCTGCGCATTGTCGTACGCGGCGAGCCGCGCCGCCATTTGCGCGGCGCTTTCCTGCAGCGAGTCGATCTCGCGTATATTCGCGCGCGCGGCAGCGGCCGTACCTTCACAGAACCGGCCGTCGCCCACGGCCCGCATTCGCTCGCAAAGCGCCGTCACCGGCCGGGCAATGCGGCGCGCCGCGGCGTTGGCGGCGATTATGGAGACGAAAATACCCAGCGCGAGCGCGATCAATAAAAACGAGTCCACTGTACGGACGATGCGGTTGACGCTTGCGGCCGGGGTAACCAGCAGCAGCGTGCCGCCGGAGGAAAGCCGCCAGGGCAGCGCAAAATATCGCCCGCTCGCCCGAAAGAAGGAGTATACGCGGTCCTCCCGCATGGCGCTCAGCCGCGCGGCCGAGATAGTATGCAGCGTGCGGGGCAAGTCGGGCAGTTCGTTTGCCGCAGGGTACAGAAGCCTGCCGTTTTTTTGATAGAGCAGTATATGGATATCGTCCTGTAGCCGGGCGAACGTAAGCGACCGGTCGAGTTTTTGAAGCAGGGGGAGCGTTGGCTCCATTTCGTTCTGCTGCGCGGCGATCTGAGAGAGCACCGCTTTGGCGTCGCGCAACTCCTGCTTTACCCCGTTGTTCAGGTATAGGCGGATGGCGACGTTGAGCAGCAGAATGATCACGATCAAGAGCGCCACGATGAGTATGAGGAACGGATTGCGTATATGCGCCTGCAGGCTTTTCATGCGGGTCCCTCCGCGACGATCCGGAAGCCGAAGCCCCAGACGGTTTCTATTCGAATTGCCGCGCCCGCCTGCAGGAGTTTTTTCCTCAGACGCTTCATTACGTCGTCCGTCGCGCGGGTATCCACCTCAAAATCGTACTTCCACACATTTTTGAGAAGCTCTTCGCGGGATACCGCCCGGTCTCCCTGCCGCAGCAGATAGGCAAGCAGCAGGAATTCCGTGGGGGTCAGGTCGAGCGGCGCGCCGCCTACCGCGGCGATGCGGGCCGCCGGGTCGAGGTTGAGATTGTTCAGCAGCAGGCCGTCCGCTGCGGGCGCGCCTCTGTCCAACTCCAGCCGCCGGAACAGGGCTTTGACCCGGGCCGTCAGTTCCATGGGCGAAAAGGGCTTGGTCAGATAATCGTCCGAGCCCAGCGTGATGCCCGCGATGCGGTCCGCTTCGCTGTCCCGCGCGGAGACGATGATGATGGGCACGTTGCTGCGCTGACGGAGCCGGGCGCAAAGCGTAAGCCCGTCGGTGCCGGGCAGCATGATGTCCAGTATCACCATATCGGCGGGCTGCGCGTTGAACGCGCCGAGCAGCGCGTCGCCGGTTCCGAACGCGCGCACGGCATAGCCTTCATTGTTTAAAAACAGCTCGATGAGCGCGCGGATATCCGCGTCGTCCTCGGCGATGTATATGCTTTTTCCCATAGCCGCCTCCTTGGCGCGGTAGTATGAACCTATTGTAATATTCAGGCCGATAAAAAGGAATACTTGCCGCAGATTTGCCGCAGTTTGCCCTTTGCATTGCGTCAGCGTGCTACGGTATACTCGTGCCATGGAAAAGGGAGGCGGTTGTGATGATACGATCGAAGACCGGATTGGTTACGAAAAGAAGCATTGCGGTACTCTGCTGGCTGCTGGGCGCGGTATTGCTGTTCTCCGGCTGCGGAAGGCTAAGAGGAAGACTGGCGGGCGATGCGACGCCCTCCGCAGTACCGGCGCAGACACAGGCGGTTACGCCGCCCGTATCGGCAGCTCCGGAGCCGACGGCCTCCCCCGAACTGACTGCCGTACCGGGAGAAGAGGCATCGCCGGACGCAGACGAAACGCTCTCGAATGTGATCGACGACCTGAACGGTATGCAGGATGCCTTGCAGGACCTTGACGAGCCGTCGGATACCGATCTGCTCGTCCCGTAAAAGTAATATTGAAAGGAGAGAACTACTATGAAAAACAGAGGAAAGAAATGGCTGGCGGCCGCTATCGCGCTGCTGCTGATGGTATCCGTGGGCGTTACGGCGCTTGCGGCACAGAGTGGAACCACGCGGGAGGAAAAGCTGCAGGAGCGCCAGCAGAGAATAGACGAGGCGCAGGCGAAGGTCGCTGCCCGCGAAGCGGAGATAGAGAGCAAAATGGGCGAGTTCAGCGAATTTCGCCAGCAGGTGGAGGCGCTGCGCCTGGTCATACTGGATAACCGCCAGGAAAACATCGCGCTGGCGTCCGAAAACAACCAGTTGCGGCTTGAAACCGTGCAGGCGTTCAAAGCGCTCAAGGACAAAGGCGCCGCACTTCCGGAGGAGACGGTAACGGAGCTGAAATCGCTCAACGAGCAGGCCAAGGCCGTCGCGGAGCAGCTTATTGCCACGCGGGGCGATATCAAAGACGTCGCACAAGCCAATCGCGGCAATTACCGCGCGAAGGATTACGAGGCCATTGTCGCCGCTTTTGAACAGATCGGTGAGATACAGAATACGCGCTACGGCCTGCTGCTGCAGATGAAGGATATACTGACTGAAATGAATGCGCTCGTGACGCAGGCCGGCGGCGCGGCATAAATACGTTCAGGCGCAGCCTCCGGCCGGATGAGACTATGGCGGGCCGTGCGCAAAACCGTGGGGTTTTGTGCACGGCTTTTTCGCATTGCGGCCAATAAATATTTCAACGCGTTTTCCTCAGCGTTTCCCGGCACTGCGGGGACGCGGACGGGGATTTGTATTTTACTGACAGGCAAGCATGGTTTCCTTCTTACATAGACTTAACAAAAGGGATATGGTTTCGTCGTATGCTGTGCATAAGGGGAGCGGAGCTTCCAAAACAGCGAAACGAAGCGGGAGGAAATGCATGGGGAAAAGCTATGTGCTGGATACCAACGTGCTGTTGCAGTCCCCGTATGCCGTGTATGCCTTCGGGGATAACGAGGTGGTCATACCGCAGGTAGTGCTTGAAGAGCTGGATCGCTTCAAAAAAGAGCCTACCGAAAACGGCGCGAACGCGCGCCAGTGCGCCCGGCTGCTGGATCAGATGCGCGCGGGCGGGGATCTTATCAAAGGCGTAGCGCTGCCCGACGGCGGCGTTTTGCGTATCGAGCTGAATTTTCATGATGTGGAACTGCCCGAGGGATGGGAAGCAAATAAGGCCGACAACCGCATACTCAAGGTGTGCAAGGGGCTTTGCGGCAGGAACGAGCAAGCCATACTGGTCACGAAGGATATATTCCTGCGCATCAAGGCGGACGTCATCGGCGTTACCGCGCAGGATTTCCAGAGCGAGCAGGTCGCGGTGCCCGATTCACAATACAGCGGCCGTACCGAGGCGTATATCGACGCAAAGGATATGCAGACGTTTTTTGACGAAGGCTATCTTTCGGCGGGACGCGCGTTCTCGATAGACGGGGAAACGCTCGAACGCCAGCCCTGCTTGTTTTACATGCACCAATTCGTGGTGCTGCGCTGCGCGCAGAACGACAGGCAGACGGCGCTGTGCCGGTTCGACGGCGAGCGCCTGACGCAGCTACGGTATCTGGAGGAGCGGCCCTTTGGCGTCACCGCCCGCAACGTGGGGCAGCGCTTCATGCAGGAGGCGCTTATGATGAGCAGCGAGGAAGCGCCCCTCGTCATCGTAAAAGGCGCGGCGGGTACGGCGAAAACGTTCTTCTCCCTTGCGGTGGGGCTGCACAAGATACTGGAGCTTAAGCACCGGGAGTATTCCAAAATACTCGTCTGCCGCCCTAACGTCAAATTCGACGAGGATATCGGCTTTTTGCCCGGAACGGAAAAGGAAAAGCTTGCCCCCTTCCTGCGTTCCGTCATAGATAACCTTGAAATACTGGTGGACAGCGACGAAAAGGAGCGCTACAAGAACCAGAGCGAGCTCAACGGCAAGGTCGACGAGCTGTTTTCGCGCAACATCATCACAATGGAGGCTATCGCGTATATCCGCGGCCGTTCCATACAGCGCAACTGGGTCATCATAGACGAGGCCCAGAACCTCAGCCCCAAGCAGGTCAAGGGCATCGTGACCCGCGCGGGCCGGGGAACGAAGCTCATACTCATAGGCGATCCCGCGCAAATCGACCACCCTTACCTCGACAGCCGCACAAACGGGCTTTGCTATGCGTCCGAGCGCATGAAGGGCAGCCCCTTCTGCTGCCAGCTTACCATGACGGACGACGAATGCGAGCGCAGCCCGCTCGCTTATGACAGCGCCGTGCGCATGTCCATATAAGGAACGACCAGGGAAAAGCGACAGCGCCGGCATGCGGCAAAAATAGATATGCCGGCGCGGTTGACAGAAAGGTGTCATTTCAGTATACTATAGCACAACAAATCCATATCGATCAGCTTTTTCAACAGCTTGGTTTGGCGGCTTCTGAGTCATCATGTGAACCGCCGCGCCGGGCTTTTTTGTTACCGCCCGGACTGATTCTTGGGAGGGAAATTCCATGCAGGAAACGCAACCCATTACGCTCAATGTCAACGGAGAGGACTATATCGTTCTGACACGGCCCAACTGGACGCTGCTGTATGTGCTGCGTGAAGAGATGCACCTGACGGGTACGAAGTTTGGCTGCGGCACGGGCGACTGCGGCGCGTGCAAAGTGCTTGTAGACGGCAAAGCGCAAAATTCCTGTACGCTGCTCGCGCGCAATGTTCAGGGCAAAAAAATTGTCACCATCGAAGGGGTCTCCGCCGGGAGCCGGCTGCATCCGGTGCAGCAGGCGTTTGTCGACGCGGGGGCCATACAGTGCGGCTTCTGCACGCCGGGCATGGTGATCCGTACCATCGCCCTGCTCAATGAGAATCCGTCCCCTTCAAAAGAGGAAATCGTGGAGGCGCTCAGCAATAACATCTGCCGCTGCACGGGGTACAAGAAGATCATCGAAGCGGTGCAGCTTGCCGCAAAACGCATGCGGGAGGGGGATGCCCAATGATGCAGAACATCAGTTCCATACTCATAAAGGCAGGCATGCCCCAAACTGCGGGCGCTTGCACTGATCATACGGCCCTTGCCGCGGCGCGCGCGGGAAAAGAAGCCCTCACGTACATCGGCCGGCCCGCGCCTATGGAGGACGCGGTGCGCAAGGTTACCGGCCAGACGATCTACGCCGACGATATAGAATTCCCCGGCATGTTGCATGGGAAAATACTGTACAGCCCGTATGCGCACGCGCGTATCGTTTCGCTGGATGCGTCCGCCGCGCGGTCGCTGCCCGGCGTGCGCGCAGTCATCACTTACGAGAACACGCCGGATACGTTGTACAACCGCATACTTAGGCACCTGCATGATCTTCTGCCCGCCACCGAGCGCGTGTTCGATACCATACTGCGCAACGTGGGCGACGAAGTCGCGGCGGTGGCCGCGGATACCGAGGAAATCGCGCAGCAGGCGCTGCAGTTGATCAAGGTGGAATACGAGGAGCTCCCCGCTGTGCTGGACGCCGAGCGGGCATTGGACGAGGACGCGCCAAAACTGTACCCGGAAGGGAATCTCTTAAAGCACCAGCTCGTACAGTGCGGGGATGTGGACAGCGCGTTGGCTGAGGCGGATCATGTCTTTGAGAATATGGTGGAAACAAAGGCGGTGCACCACGGCGCTATCGAGCCGCATGTGTACATCGCGCGCTGGGACAGACAGAACGACGTGGAAATATGGGGGCCGCAGCAGGGCGTGCATCGGGCGCAGGTCATGATCGCCGGAATACTTGGCCTGCCCTTTTCCAAGGTGCAATACCACTGCACCATACTGGGTGGCTCTTTCGGCGGCAAGGACGGCGTGCTCGGCGATATATACGCCGCGCTGCTTTCCAAAGAGTGTGGCGGCAGGCCTGTGAAAATCCGCTTCACGCGCAGGGAATGCATCATTGCCACCTACACGCGCCACGCCATGCGCATGTATGCCCGCATGGGCGTATCCGGCGACGGAAAAATAACCGCGCTGGCGTTCCGCGGGTATATGAACGCGGGTCCCTACTGCAGCGGCAGCATCAATGTGCTCAGCGCCATGTGCGGCAAAATGTTCAAGGTCTACCGGATACCCAATATGCGTTTTGACGGCAAAGCCGTGTATACCAATGCGCTGTTGGGCGGCGCCATGCGCGGCTTCGGCTCGCCCAAGGTGTTCACCGCCGTCGAAGTTCTTATGGACAAAGTTGCGAAGGGGATAGGCATGGACCCCGTCGAACTGCGCATGAAAAACTCCATGCGCCCCTACGACGCCGATCCTGTTACGGGGGACAGCCTGTACAACGGCAGGCTATACGATTGCCTGCAAAAAGGGCGCGATCTGTTCGGCTGGGATGCGAAAAGAAGCGCGGCGCGAACGGACGGCTCCCCGCGATATGTCTACGGGGTGGGCGTCGCTTCCGCCATGCACGGTAACGGCGTGGCCACGTTTGCGCCGGATATTACGGTTGCGTCCGTAAGCGTTCAGGAGGACGGGTCTATTCTGGTGCGTACGGGCGTAACGGATCACGGCGCGGGCACCTACACGCTTTTGAAGATGATCGCGGCGGAAATGCTGGAGCTGCCCATGGATGAAATCGTACTGGCGCATTCGGATACGCTCGCGGGCGAATACGACAACGGCTCGGGCGCGAGCCGCAATACATGGACGGGCGGGGAGGCCGTGGCGCGCGTCTGTGCGAAAATGCGCGATACGCTTATGCGTCTGGCCGCGGAATTGATGGACGTCAGCCCCTCGCAGGTGGAGTTCAGGGGCGGGGAATACTGGCGTAAAGACGGACGCGCGCATAAGAGCCGCCGCGAAATCGCCTGGTACGCGCAGGACAAAAAACGGATGAAGCTGATCGAGACCGTTTCGCACCAGGCGCCGCACAACGCCGGCAGCTACGGCGCGCACTTCACACGTGTGCGGGTGGATAAGGAGACGGGCGAAGTGAAAGTGCTGGACTATACGGCCGTTTGCGACGTGGGCACCGCGCTCAACCCCCTGCTGCTGCAGGGGCAGATCGAAGGCGCGATACTGATGGGCCTCGGCATGGCGCTGCTTGAGGAAGTGACGCTGGACAACGCGGGCAGGGCGACGAACGCCAGTTTACGCAAGTACCGCCTTCCCAAGGCGTCGGATATGCCCGAGATTTCCGTTCACTTTGTGGAGGAATATGAGGATGGCGGCCCGTACGGCGGCAAGAGCATAGGTGAAGCGTCCATCGTGCCTGTCGCGCCCGCCATCATCAACGCGGTGAACTACGCCCTCGGTACGGAGCTGACGGACCTGCCGCTCACGCCGGAGAAGATACTGGCCGCCATACGTGAAAGCTGATACACCGGCAGGAATATTCCAATTGAAACAGCATAGGCCCGGAGAATTTATCATGCAGGAGCGGCGTGCTCCTGCATGTCTTTTTTTGCGGTTGTTGGAAGCTGTGAAAGGATATGCATAAATATTAACAACAAACGGTATTTTTCTCTCATAATCGATATAAATTTGGAAGTATGGAAAACTCGTCCACCCATGATTTGGAAGATAACTGCCGATGAACAGCAGCTCAGGTATATATTGGAGTAAAAGAGTCAATAACGGGCGAATTAGGGTAAAACTGTGGCAATTTCGAGAAAATGATATACAGGAACCGTCCAAAACTTTTTATAAAACTTCTATGGACAAAAGCGGGTACATGCATTACAATAACATCTGTATTTTGTTTATAGTACAACAAAGAACATTTTATTGCAGCCGCCTGTAAGGGCCAGCTTCACCGTAAATATTATTATAGCATGGTACATTGAAAAAGCGAATCACCGTCAAACCTGCCACAATTTGCAACGAGGGTTAGCTTTTCCTAATTGTTAAGACATCAGGATTCATATCCTGAATACCAAACAAAAAGGAGCCAGAAGATGAACGTAGTGGAAATGCGAAATATATTTAAATATTTCGGAAATTTCTGCGCCAACGAGGATGTGGATTTTACCCTCCGGGAAGGAGAAATTCACGCGCTGCTTGGCGAGAACGGCGCGGGAAAATCCACGCTGATGAACATCCTGTATGGCCTGTATTCCTGTGATCGCGGTTCTATCAGCATCATGGGCGAACCGGTTTGCATGGATTGCCCGAACGCCGCGATTTCCCGCGGTATCGGCATGGTGCACCAGCATTTTATGCTGATTCCGCAGCTTACCGTCACACAGAATATTTTTCTCGGCATGAAGAGCGCCGGGTTTGTGCTCAACATGAAGCAGCTCAAAGAACGCGTCAAAGAGCTCAACGACCGCTTCGGGTTCAATGTGGAACCATCCGCTTATATCTGGCAGATTCCGGTCGGCGTACAGCAAAAAGTCGAAATACTAAAAGTACTCATGCGCGAAGCGCGCATCCTCATACTCGACGAGCCTTCCGCGGTGCTGACGCCCAACGAAGCCGTGGAGCTGTTCGATTCGCTTAAAAAACTATCCCAGCAGGGGTATTCCATCATACTTATCACGCACAAAATGTCCGAGGTGCTCAATTATGCGGACCGCGTGACCGTTATGCGGCAGGGGCGTATGGTAAGCACCGTGGACGTTTGCGATACCGATCAGAATGAGCTTGCGCAGATGATGGTCGGACGCTATGTCTGTCTGGACCGCCAGGTCGAAGGCGAAGATTTTGGCGAGCCGCTGCTCGAGGTAAAGGATATTGTAGTAAAAAACAGCAAGGGCCTCAACGCGGTGAAGGGCGTGAGCTTCTCGGTGCGCGAGGGCGAGATCGTGGGCATCGCCGGCGTGGACGGCAACGGCCAGCTAGAATTGAGCGAGGCGATCGTCGGTCTGCGTAAAGTGGAATCCGGCGAAATCTCCATAAAGGCAGAAAAGGCCACGAATAAGAGCATACGCTTCCTGCTGGATAAGGGCATGGCGCACATTCCGGACGACCGTCATAAAAAGGGTCTGGTTCTGAATTTCCCCATCAAGGAAAACCTCATCATGGGTATGCAGCGCAGCAAAAAATATACCAAGGGTGTTTTCCTGGACCGCACGGCGGTGGAAACACATGCAAAAACCCTCGTGCAGGAGTTCGACGTCCGCCCCGCGGATATCGATTATGAAGCCGGCAGCCTTTCGGGCGGCAACCAGCAAAAGGTAATCCTCGCACGGGAAGTGGACAGGAACCCCAGCGTGCTCGTCGCTCTGCAGCCCACGCGCGGCCTGGATATCGGCGCTACGGAATTCGTGCGCAGCAAGCTGCTGGAGGAACGCAAAAAGCATAAGGCCGTGTTGCTGGTTTCGACGGATCTCGATGAAATACTGTCGCTGAGCGATCGCATACTCGTTATGCACAACGGGGAATTCATGGGCGAGGTCCGGCACGATACGCCCATGGTTCAGATCGGCCTCATGATGGCCGGCAAAACGCACGCGCAGGCCGAGAGCGCCGGAAAGGAGTGTGACGCATGAAGAAGATTTTCGCTTTTTTCCGCGCGTTCTGGAAGCCCATCGTGGCCATTCTCAGCGCTGTCGCGCTGTGCTGGCTGCTGCTCGCGCTGGCGGGCTACGATGCGGGCGCGGCGTTCAAGGCGCTCTACGGCGCTTCCTTCAAAAATACCCGCGCCATGGGAAGCTGGCTGAATAAGGCCTGCCCGCTGCTGTTTACGGGTATTGCCGTAGCGATTTCCTTCCGTTGCAACGTATTCAACATCGGAACCGAAGGGCAGTTCCTGCTCGGCGCTATCGCGGCGACAGTGGTGGGTACGTCGTTGACCGGCCTGCCCGGCATCGTCGTCATATTGCTGATGTTCATCGCAGGCATGGTGGCGGGCGCGCTGTGGGGATTTATTCCCGGGTGGCTGAAGGCGCGCTACGGGGTGAGCGAGGTCATCACCACCATCATGTTCAACTATATCGCGGTGCAGCTCGTGGGATATCTCATCCGCGGACCCCTGAAGGACAGCACGCAGGCGGAGCCGCAGTCCTTCAGCATTGCCAAGGATGCGTACATGTCCTATCTCCTACCGGAAACGCGGCTGCACATAGGGTTTTTCCTGGGTCTTGTCGTAGCCGTTCTCGCGTTCATATGGCTGTTCAAAACCTATTATGGGTATGAGATGCGCGCGGTCGGCCTGGGGTCCCTCGCGGCGCAGTGCGGCGGCATCAACGTACAGCGTACCATGATCACCGCCATGCTCTTAAGCGGCGGTATCGCGGGCCTCGGTGGCGCGATAGAGCTTGCGGGCACCTCGCATTTCCTGTTTGAAGGCATATCGCCCGGCTATGGCTATACGGCCATCGCGGTATCCATACTCGCCTCCAACAACCCTGTCGGGGTTGTGCTCAGCTCCCTGCTGTTCGGCTTCCTCAACGCGGGATCGACGGCCATGCAGCGCGCGGCGGATGTATCCGCATCGTTCGTGAACATATTCCAGGGCGTCATCGTCGTATTTGTGGCGCTTGCGGAGATCAGCAGGCAGCGCGGAAAACGCCTGCTGGTGAAGGGAGGGAAATAGCCATGGCATTTCTGGAGCAATTGACGAATTTCCTTGCCGCCGCCGTTCGGATGGCGACGCCGCTTCTCATTGCGGGCCTCGGGCTTTCGATAGCGGAGCGCGCCGGTATGATCAATATCGGCGCCGAAGGCATCATGCTCATGGGCGCGTTCGTGGGATACGCCGGCACCCGTTTGACGGGCAGTTACTGGTACGGCCTGTTGTTTGCCATTATTGCGAGTACGCTGTTCATATCCCTGTTCGCTTTGGTTACCATAACATTTAAGGCGCAGCAGGTCGTCATGGGCGCGGCCGTCAATATGCTGGGGGCGGGCATCACGAGCGTGCTGTACCGGATGATGTTTTATGACGCAAGCGCAGGCGCCGGCGTCAGCGGCATGATGGTGGAAAGTTTTCCGCCGATGCCTATTCCGCTGCTTTCAAAGATCCCCATACTGGGGCCGGTGCTGTTTTCCCATAACATTATCGTGTACTTTGGGCTTGTGATGGTGCTTGTGGTCGCGTTCATCATGAACCGTACGTCCGTAGGCCTCAAAATCATTTCGGTCGGCGAACACCCGAAGGCTGCGGACTGTCTGGGCGTCAACGTCATCGCAACGCGCTATATTACGACAATCATCAGCGGCGCTCTGATGGGAATAGCGGGCGCGTATTTGTCCATTGCGCAGACTAACGCGTTTGGTGAGAATATGACGGGCGGCAAAGGCTTCATCGCCATGGCCGTCGTCATACTCGGCAAATGGAACCCCTATGGCATTCTGGCGGGCGCGCTTATATTCGGCGGCGCGAACTCCCTGCAGATGACATTGCAGAACATCGGCGTACAGGTCCCCAGCAACATCATTATGATGTTGCCGTATGTAGCGACAGTGCTTGCGGTAGTTGCTGTCAGCAAAAACCGTGTGGGCGCGCCAAGCGCGCAGGGCGTGCCTTACGAAAAATCTTAACGCAAAACGATGATAAGCTCTTGCGGGCTTTATCATAGCACCCAACGGGAACCAAAAATCAAGGGAGGAACAAAAGACATGAAAAAACGGTATCTGGCGTTTGCTCTGGTAACACTCATGCTGCTCAGCTCGCTGGCCGGCTGTGCCAGCACTCCTGCACCCGCAGCGACCCCCGCCGCCACGGAAGCCCCCGCCGCTACGGAAGCTCCTGCGGCTACGGAAGCCCCGGCGGAAAAGGTATATAAGCTCGGTATGCTGATCCCCGGTTCCGCGACGGACGGCGGCTTCTGCCAGCTCGGCGCCGAAGCGGCCCGCGCGGTACAGGATGCACTCGGCATCGAGACCACCATCGTGGAAGCTTCTACAGCCGACAAGATGGTCAGCGAAGCGGAAGCGCTCATCGAAGACGGCTACAACATCATCTTCGGCCACGGCGCGCAGTACGCGACTCCCTTCTCCGAGATCAGCCCGGATTACCCCGACGTTCTGTTCATCACCGCGGGGGGCGACGTCATGACGGCGAACCAGATCCCCACGTTTATGGCGTTTGAAGAGACCTGCTACCTGATGGGCATCGTTTCGGGCAATATGTCCAAGACCGGTAACCTCGGTTTTGTGCTGGGCGGCTCCTACCCGTCCTATGTCAAATCCGCGAACGCCATACTGCTTGGCGCACAGAGCGTAAAGCCCGACATCCAGTATCAGTATGCCGTGCTTTCCAACATCGACATGAACGAAGCCTATGAAACCACCATGAACCAGATCAAGAACGGCGCGGACATCGTGTTCGGCAACGCGAACGCCGGTACGCTGGGCGTGCTCAAGGCCGCAATCGACAGCCCGGGCGTGTATGCGCTGGGCGCTATGGCCAACTATAACGCCGACGGCCCCGACACCGTGCTCTGCTCCGGCGTGTTCGATTACAACGCGGGCTACATCGCCACGGTCGAAAAGGCCATCAAGGGCTTCCAGCCTGGCGATTATATCAAGGCTGGTCTTGCGGATGGCTGCACAGGCCTGGTCTGGAACGACAGTCTCAAGGCCCAGGTCCCCGCTGAAGTAATTGCGCAGGTTGAAGAAGCGCAGGCGAAGATCATCTCCGGCGAAATCAAAGTTCCCGGCGATTTGGATGAGCTGATCGTTGCGAAGTAAAAACTCTACGGTATTTGAGCAAGGAGCCTGCCGCTTGCGGCAGGCTCCTTTTTCATGCCCAGCGAGGGCTTTTTTATTTGCTTTTGATGCGCTCCTCACCTGTTTCTAATGCGCCGCGCTTACCATGGATGTGTGGATATACGAATATCATGCGGACCGGCAACGACCTGTCACATTGCTTCGTCCAGTTGCGGTTTCATACAAAACGCAGGGCTGACAGGCTCCTTGCACGACGGGGCTGTATAAACATATAGGAAAAGCATTTGTTTCATACGCCTGTCGTGTGAAAGAAAAAGCAAAAGAAAGGGTAATGAAGTTGCGCAAGAATTTATATAGTCTGCTGAAGATAACTTTGACGGTCGTAATGCTCTGCGGGCTGCTCGCCGGATGTGTGGCGCCGCAACACTTCCCAAACGCTTATGCGCAAAACACGCCGAACGCTTCCGACGGGGACCCGGGGACAACGCCGCAGCTGTCCGCGTCGGAGAACGTATTGCGGTTGGGCAAATATCAGCCCCTTGGCTATAGCGGGCGCGTCAGGCAAACGCATGTGGCGGAACAGCCCAAGGCCTACACCATCGCCTGGATATCGGATACGCAGCATTACAGCAGCGGCTCGCCGGATACCTTCCTTACGATGACGCGGTATTTGAAGGAGAACCTCGAAGAGCTCAATCTCGCGTACGTCGTCCATACGGGGGATATCGTATCGGACGGAACGAGCACACGGCAATGGGAAAACGCCAAGCGGGCGATGGATGAGTTGAAGGCCATTCCACACGGCGTGCTGGCGGGCAACCATGACGTGGGCAGCAAAATCAATTACAGCAATTTCTGCAAATACTTCGGAGCGGAGCAGTTCGATAGCGAGCCGTATTACGGAGGATCGATGCTGGATAACCGGAACCATTATGATTTATTAACGCTCGGCAGCACGGAGTATGTATTCGTATATCTCGGCTATCAGCCGGGGGAGGAGAGCATCGCGTGGGCGAACAGCGTGTTTTCCGGCTTTCCAGAACGGATAGGCGTGCTATGCGTGCACGACTACATCAACACGGATTCCTCGCTGCGCGGCATGGGCAAAATGCTGCGCGAGCAGGTGGTCAAACCCAATTCCAACGTATACATGGTGCTGTGCGGGCACCGCTATACGGAGGATTGCCTGATTGAACAATTCGACGACGACGGGGACGGCGGCGCCGACCGGACGGTATACCAGTGTATCGCGAATTATCAGAATCTGGATAACGGCGGGAACGGATATATCCGCTTTATCCGCATAGACGAGGCGAAAGAAACGATGCAGTTTTATACGTATTCGCCGCAGCTGGGAAAATACCGCGCCATACCGGAAAAGGCGAAGAACCAGAACCCGGTTCTACCTGTTCCGTGGGCGGCGTGACGGCGCAGGCCGCCTTAGCGCAGTTTTTTATAAACATGGGGTTCTGCCGCAATTGCGGCAGAACCCTCGTGTTTTGAGGGGCCGGTTGAGGATGGCGCGCTGATCGCATTCAGCTTTCTCGTACAAAAGGATGGATATTCAAGCGGATAACCGCGTGATATGCGCATCTCGGATTTTGTTATTGCGTAAAGGCGTCGTACTGCTGTTTAAAATATCTCCGGTGCCATGCGCTGCTGTGCAGTTCGCTCAGGTGCTTCAAGCCCATCGCGCCGTATTGCCGCACCAATCCGTTGAAATTGACCAATACGTTTCCGGAAACATCCATACGCTGCCCGGCGACGGCATGGTATACCACCGAATTGTAATTGACGGTCGGCCGCCATTGCCGCCGGGTGCCGTAGTAGTAATAATAGCCGAGCAGCATGCTGTCGTCTTCAAAGCACTGCTTGCCTTTGAGGAACGCCGGATTATATCCGCCCGTTTCCCTGAGGATATTCGATACATGCACGCAGGGGACCGTAAAGCCGTGCACCAGCGCGTCCTGCCGGAGATTTAACAGGAACTCCTCATACAACGCCGGGCTTTCGGGAAGCGGCGCCGTTTTTTCGAGAAAAGGCATCTTGCCGTCCTTATCTATGATACCGCAGCTGACCATGGGTTCGTCGTGCGTTTGGAGGTATTCTATGAGCGGCTCTTCCCATCCTGCGGGGAACACCATATCCGGATGGATTTCGCTGATATACGCTACGTCCGGCGCGTTCTCCCAGATATATGTAAAGCAGCTCTGCCGGCCTGCCGTCGTACCCGTATTTTCTCCCGTCCCCAGCAAGTGGACGTCCAGATGAAAGCGCGCAAGGTACCGCGCGGCCTCTTCATTGGTCAGGCAGCCCTGGTTATACACCGCCACGGCGGGATACGCGCTTCTTTCGAGTGATTTCAGGCATGCGTCCATCATGTTGAGGTCTTCCTCGCGGCTTTTCTCGCGTACGAGGAACAGCAACGTGTGCATGAGCTGCATAATCATTTCCTCCTTATACTCAGTCCGTTTGCGCAGGCGGGCGCTTGCCCCAGGTTACGTCATTGATGATGTGCGTATAGCTCTGTATCAGCCGCACGACTTTTTCGGATACGTTGGTATCCTGATAATCGGCCGCTATGGGCGGTTTGTGTTTTCCCTCAGTCATGGAGACGGCCAGCTCTATGGCCTGCAGGATATCCCGCTCTATGATGCCGCCGATGACGATGCTGCCCTTATCCAGCACTTCCGGGCGTTCGGTGGAGGTGCGCAGCAGTACGGCCGGGAAGCCGAGTATGGCGCTTTCCTCCGAAAGCGTGCCGCTGTCCGACAATACGCAGCGCGCGTTGACCTGCAGATGGCAATACGCCGGAAAACCGAAGGGCTGCAGGCAGCGCACAAGGGGATGGAACGTTAACCCGCGTTCGCCGATGCGCTTCATACTGCGCGGATGTACGGAATACACGACGGGCAGGCCGTATTGTTCCGCCACGGCGTTCATAGCCCGCATCAGAGAGAGGAAATTCCCCTCGTCGTCGACGTTTTCCTCCCGGTGGGCGGAAACCAGGAAATAGCCGTTGGGTGCTAATCGCAGCCGCCCCAGCACATCGCTTTCGCGGATGCCCTTTTCATATCGCCGCAGCACTTCGGGCATGGGGGAGCCCGTTACAAATATATGCTCCTTGCGGATGCCTTCTGCAAGCAGATACCGCCGCGCATGCTCCGTATACGCGAGGTTGACGTCGGCGACATGGTCGATGATGCGGCGGTTGATTTCCTCCGGCACGTTAAAATCGAAGCACCGGTTGCCCGCCTCCATGTGAAATATGGGGATCTTCAGCCGTTTTGCGGGTATGGCGCAAAGCGCGGAGTTGGTATCTCCCAGTATGAGCAGCGCGTCAGGGTTTTCCTCCCGGAGTACGCGGTAGCTTGCGGCGAGTATGCTCCCGAGCGTATCCCCCAGCGTATCCCCCGCGCAGTTAAGGGAATGATCGGGCGGCCGCAGGGAAAGCTCCTCAAAGAATACGCCGTTGAGCGTATAATCCCAGTTCTGACCCGTATGTACCAGAACATGGTCGAAATAGTTGTCGAACGCCGCGATGCAGCAGGAGAGCCGTATAATCTCGGGCCTTGTGCCGACGATGGTCATCAGCTTGAGGGGGCGCATATCGATATCCTCCGTGCCTCAGAGTTGTATCTGCGCGGGGTATGTATCCGGCCTCTCCGGATCGAATACCTGGTTCGCCCAGATCACCATGGCCATATCCCCGCCGCCGGAATTTTCCACCGCATGCACATAGCCGGGCGGTATCGTAACAACCGACGGGCGGTTGCCGCATATGCGGTATTCCAATACCGGGCCGCCGCCGAGTAGTTGCAGGCGTATGATGCCCTCGCCGCTGACCACGAGGATTTTCTCCACCTTCAAATGATGATAATGGTTGCCCTTCGTTACGCCGGGCCGGGAGATATTGACGGATACCTGCCCGCCGGACGGGGATTTCAGGAACTCCGCAAACAGCCCCCTGTCGTCCTCGTGCAGCGTCAATGGGTAGCCGAAGTCGTCTTCCGGCAGGTAACTCAGATACGTGCTGTACAGCCGCATGGTGAGTGGATCGTCCATATCCGGCACGGCGCAATTCGGCCGCTCTGTCCGAAACGATACGATACGCTGAGCGACTTCGCCCACCGTCGTTGGAAATGTGCGTGAAAGCGCGCAGAACGCGCCCTGCCGGGTCGCGCGCCCTTCCAGGGCGCGTATCATTTCCCCCGTGACATCGTCGATATGGGCGAGCGTAAGCGGCGTATCCGCATCGAGAATGCAAAGCGGGCGGCCGTTTGCGGCGGCGTCGCAGAACGTGGCGACCACGCTGTTGTAGTTCGGGCGGCACCATTTGCCGAACACGCCCGGGAGACGATACACATACACATCGGTTTCCATTTGCGCGCCGTACGCGAATACCAGTTCCTCCGCCTGCAGTTTGCTGCGCCCATACGCGTTGCCCAGCGCCGCCTGCGCGGAGGAGGCGTACAGCACCGGCGCGGCGTTATTCGTTTCCCGCAGGCTGTTCAAAAGCTCGGCGGTAAACGAACGGTTCTCGTCAAACGCACCGGGTTCGGCAGGGCGGTTTACGCCCGCAAGGTGGAATACGAAGCCGCAGTCCCGCGTGTAGCGGAGGAGAGCTTCCCGTCCGGAGGCGCGGCTGTATTCCAGAAGCTCCGTATATCCCCGCTCCCGGAGGCGCGCACATAGGTTTCTTCCAATAAAGCCTGCAGCGCCCGTTATTAAAATCTTCATGTCCGTTGCCATCCTTCCAGTTCGTTTCGGACATAGTCGCAGCTCAGGAGCTTTTCCTTGAGTTCCTCCCCGTGCAGCCGGTACGTGTTGCTGGAATTGTATTCCTGCATTTGGCCGACCGTTTTATTGCCCGTGCTGAAATACCTGGCGTAGTTCAGCTCGCGCGTTTCCGCGGGAACGCAGAAGAAGCCCTCCGATTCGGCCGCCACGGCGCGTTCCTCGCGCGTGAGCAGCGTTTCGTGGATCTTTTCCCCCATCCGTATGCCGATCATGTCGATGGGGTTGTCGGCTCCGAACAGCTCTTTGAGCGCCTGCGCAAGCTCGCCTATGGTGCTCGCGGGGGATTTCTTGATCATGAGGTCGCCGGAGCGCGCGTGCGCGAACGCATACAGCACAAGATCTATGGCGTCGTCCAGATTCATCAAAAACCGCGTCATCGACGGCTCCGTCACCGTAAGCGGCTGGCCGCTTTTGATCTGCTCGATGAACAGGGGGATGACAGACCCGCGGGACGCCATGACGTTCCCGTACCGGGTACCGCAGATGAGCGTCCGGCTCTCGTCCACCGTACGGGATTTGGCGACGAATGTTTTTTCCATCAGCGCTTTGGAGATGCCCATGGCGTTGACCGGATATACGGCCTTATCCGTGGACAGGCATACGATCTTTTTGACCCCGGCGGCGATCGCTTCCGTCAGTACGTTTTCCGATCCCAGTACGTTTGTTTTCACGGCTTCCAGCGGAAAGAACTCGCAGCTTGGAACCTGCTTGAGCGCCGCCGCGTGGAATACGTAATCCACGCCGTACATGGCGTTTCTGACGCTTAATACATCCCGCACGTCGCCAATGAAATATTTCAGCCTTGGGTCTCGGTACTGCCTGCGCATGTCGTCCTGCTTTTTTTCATCTCGGGAAAATATGCGGATTTCTCCTATGTTCGTATCCAGCAGGCGCTTGAGCATCGCGTTGCCGAACGAGCCCGTACCGCCTGTGATAAGCAGCGTTTTATCCTGAAACATCGCCTTTGTTCGCTTCACCTTTCTGTTTGCCGGAGCGCAAAACAAATATGGCGTATACGCCGTTCTGGGCATCGACAAAGTCCTTCAGACTTTGTCGATGGCTCTTCTGTGGGTTAAAATGCCGCTCATGGCGGCATTTTTTCCACCAATTTGACGCACATGTCGTCAAATTGGATTATGTGGGGGTATGTTACTCCCCCACGCCCCCAGGAGAGGTTTGCCGATATACTGTACGGCGTATACGTTTCTCCGGTCGCTCGTCATGCCTCTATACATAGTATTCAGAAACAAAAAAGTGTGCGAATGCAACAAGAGGGGCGGGAGCGATACGCAAACGATGCCTAATTTGCACGCCGCGTCATATATTGATATCAGCCATCTATCAGCCATCGCGATGAAGCCGGCAATCGGTCTTTTTGACAATTGTGACAGCGTATATAGAGATCATATACGGCAGACGGCGGCGATATGAAAGGAATACGGAGTATCTATGAAAGTCTGGATATTGGGCAACAGGTTATTTTCCGGGGATATGCAGTGGGGGTTTCAGGAAGCGGGCTGCGACGCGCAGGTGATACGGGTTTTTTTCGCGCAGCCGATGGAACAAATGCTGGAGTACAATCCTCCGGATATTTTGCTTACGCTGGGCGCGCCGATGGAATTGAGGCAGGAAGTGCTGGAGGCTATCGGGAAGCGGACGCCGTCCCGTACGCGGCATATCCATTGGGATACCGACGGCATATCCAGCATGTATTTTAACTCGCTGTCAGGGGAGGGTATCGAGATGGATGTGATCTACGCATCCAAACCCGATCTGGTATTGACCATGTGCCCTGAAATGCGCGAGCTGGTGCGGAGCAAACAGATACCGTGCGAAATGATGCATTACGCATACTGTCCGATCATGCATTACCCGGTGGCGGGAACTATATACGAGCAGGACTCCATCAGCGTGATCGGCAATTCCTATGCGGCGCTTTACAGGACCCACCCGGAGCATTACCGGTATCAGTCCATCAGAGTGCTGCTCAAGCCTTTGCTCGAAAACGGATATGCGGTCCAGTTCCATGGAGATAACAGCTATCGCGCGCTGCTGTTTGCGCTGCTGCATATCGATGTGCCGCTGACCCAGTTTCATGGGTATGTGGCGTATGAAAATACCCGCGATGCGTATAACCGCGCCTTTATCAATATCGTGACGCAAAATCACCCCGACACCATCACCAAGCGGACATTCGAGATACTGGGCTCGGGGGGCTTTGCGCTGTCCTCGGATAGTTCCGAACTGCGCAGGCTGTTTACCCCCGGCAGGGACCTCGCGGTATCCTCTTCCCCCGAAGAGACGCTGGAACTGGTCGAATACTATAAAACCCATCCCGACGATTACCGGCAGGTACGCGAAAACGCCGTGCGCAGCGTGGAAAACCACACCTATAAGCAGCGTGCGGAATATATACTGGAGCTTTATCGGGAGAGACTGCTGGAATAATCACCCGATTGCCATTCGGATCGGTAAGCGCAGCCAGTGCGGGCGCTGGGACCCCCGCAAAGCCGAAAGGCTTTGTGGGGAAAGTGAGAAGCAACCGGGCGTAAAAGCCGCCGATTACGAATATTTAAGGGCCAGTGTTGTTTTGAAGACCCCATCCTGTGCGGTGAAAGAGAATATACCACTGTATTTTAGCGCAATCGCAGCGATGCTTCGGGTGCCGACACCGTGATTATCATTTTCAGATACCGGATATTCACCATTAAATTTCACTTCTCCCGCAAACGGATTGGTGATCCGTATATAAATCTGTTCACAATGCTGCTTGCATACAATGGAGATACTCCTGTCGCTTACGCTTTCGATTTGCTTGCAGGCATTGATGGCATTGTCCAGCGCATTGGCAAAGACCAACCCCAGCTCGATTGAATCGATTGGAATGTTGTCCGGTATTTCGGCCTCGCAATCGACTGTAATCTTGTCATGATTTGCCTTATGTATGTAAGCGGACAAAACGACATTGACAACGTAATTCTCGCAGTACTGCTCTACAGCAGTGTCCTTAAGACCACGATCCATTTTGGATATGTATTTTTTCGCTTCTAAAATATTCCCTTCATTGAGAAACGAGTGTATTGCGCTTAAGTGGTGCTTGATATCATGCCGGTAGATTTTCATCATTTGAATATTTTCCGTCATCGCATCATATTGCTTTTGATACATATCCGTTTGTACCGCCAGCAGTTCTTTATCCCGCCTGAGCTGGAAAAGCTGCAAAATATTTTTAAAATTCAAGTAAAAAATGGCGTAGAAAACAAACGAAAGAACAAAAACCGCAATTACAATCGGTATATTCTCTGGCCGTTCATGGATAGGAGCGGGAAAGTATTGCAGCAGAGAAACGATGTTTATCAGAACAAAGGGAACCAGGCAAAGAATTCCCCACCCCCGTTCAAGGGTTTGAATCATTGTAAAATAGGGGTTCCTGAATACCTTGATAACAAATATGAAAATCAGAGCAAAACTGCCGTATTTTAAACCGTATTGCAATAGAGGGTTGCTGAAATACGGCAAGTTGCCGATAAAGCTTGACAGCATGCTAAAAAGAGCTACAGTGAGCAGCGAAAACAGCATCCTGAACCCTTTGTATTTAGCCACAGCATTAAAGCAGAAAAACCCCGGAATCCCTATGGTAAAGAATAAAAAATCTTCTATAAATTCTTTGCTGATATAAACGTAGCAGGCATAATTGGCGATCCAGATGACAAAATGAGAAACAGCAATGATAAGGATTGATTTTTTGACGGAATACTTCAATGGCGTCAAATAAGCAATCAATCCTGCAAGAAATAGTATTTTAAAGAGAAGTTCGAATAACATGTTGATCGCGCTCATTTCATTTTAGTAAAAAAATAGTCCAGATACGTATCTTTAATCTGAGAATATGCATTTCGCGATATCGGTACGCTCATGCCGTCTTTCAAAACAAAATCCTTGCCTGTTATGCTTGCTACATACTGCATGTTTACAATATAGGATTTGTGACACTTTACAAATCGCTTGTCTGAAAGCAATGTTTCAAGAAATTCACTCAGACTCGCGAAACTTGAAATTGTCCCGTTCCGCAGATGAAAATGAACCGTATGATTAACGCTTTCAACGTACTGAACAGAGCTTAACGACACGCGTGTCCATTTGCCTTTTTCTTTTATAACGACGCTTGCAGTGCTTTCTTCCGAAATATCATCCAAAGCCCTGTTAAGAAGCTTTGGGAGCTCGGTGTTGGCGGAATGTTTGAGCAAATAATAATACGCTTTCACTTTGTAAGAATCCACGGCAAACTCCGGAGACGATGTTAAGAAGATGATCATACAGTCATCGTTGTGCGCGCGCAGCTTGGCGGCAAGCTCCAGGCCGTTTAAATCGGGCATAATGATATCCAGAATGATAAGATCAAAAGCGCCATGTTTTTTCGTGAACAGAAACAGATCGCTGCCGCTTGCAAACGTATGAACGCTCATGGGGCAAGCGGACTGCTTCTGGCGGACAAATTCCTGTACGATGGTTCTGATCCGCTGAAGCTCCGCTGGATTATCGTCGCAAATGGCGATTTTCAAATTTTAATACACCTCATCCAATGCCGTGATGTTTATGGGCGGACTATAGCCTGCTTACGTCTGTTATTATCGCCGGTTTGTTTCTGTCATTATAGCATATATACAGCCGGATACGTGGGTAAAAAACCTGTTAAAATTACCGTTCACGTCGAAAAACCGACATGTTGCGCAAATAGGCTAACATTCGAAAACCCCGATACGAATATAAAATCAGCGATAAAGGATACCTGTCAAAACTGTTGTTTATAGGCGTGAGGGAAAGGACTCCCTCTTAAACGTTTCAAGGAGGAAGCATTATGCGTATCAACAATAACCTGATGGCGTTAAATACCCATCGCCAATATGCGATTAACAATTCGAACACCGCAAACTCGGTGGAAAAGCTCTCTTCAGGGCTTCGCATCAACCGTGCCGGGGATGATGCGGCAGGGCTTGCCATCTCCGAAAAGATGCGCGCGCAGATACGTGGCCTCAATATGGCTTCCAAGAACAGCCAAGACGCGATCTCGCTTGTACAG
>JAEWWD010000160.1 GCA_023396535.1 Bacillota bacterium | reverse complement strand
CTCGTCGGATAAGCAGGAGAAATGGGCGGAGGAGTAGGCGACGTCAATTCCGCAGTATTCCTCCAGCCAGCGCAGGAAATGAAAATGCTTTTGCGGTGGTACAGGAGATTTTACAAACAAATCGTGGGGCGTTTCAATATGGCAGAAAATCATGGGCTCATCCGATACGCTGTACAGCCAATACTGACGGAATACGCGGCCCATACTGCCCGCAAACCGGGCCCGCATGGCGGCGCTGGGCTCGCCGTCCTCAAAGAAAAGGCAGCGGCAGACGACCGGGTCCGTTCCATTGTCCAGCAGTTTCATAAAATCGGATGTCAGGTCTATGCGCTGCGCGAGCGATGCAACGGAAGGGTGCCCGAAGTTACCCTTGCCCTTACGGGAGGTCATATGGCCTTCGCGTTGCAGCCGCTGCATGGCTTCGCGTACCGTGGAACGGCTGACGCCAAGCTCCCGTGCGATATCGTCTTCCGGCGCAAAACGGTTGTTTCCGGCGTGCATGACGTCGATCTTCCGGCGCAGTGCCTGATAGGTCTTGCTTCGGAGGGTACTGGGGTCGGTATGCTTCATCCGCTTCACCTGCTAAAAACAGTATGGGAATATGTTCATAGTAGTATAAATCCCCTTGCCCTGCAAGTTGTCGACGAACCGATCGGCCTGACACACTGTCAATAAACCTTCGTTAGCAGAAATGAGGTCAAAATTCATGCAACCGGAGGCTTTCAATCCGTCATTCACCCGAATGATACATTCGGGTATTCTTCAAGGAATGATGTGCAGCATAGGCTGCACAACCAATTGCCGGCGACATGGCGGCGCAAAATGACACCTTCCCCCGAATGGTACATTCGGGGATCACTCAAGGATGAATGTACAGCCTTCGGCTGTACAACCGAGAAGCGTAAGTTGGTGCGACAGGCTTCCTGTAAAGCAGGAAATCGAGCGCCAACTTGCGTAATGAACCTCGATAAAGTGCCGGCACGGCACTTTATCGACACGCAAACAGGCCGAAGACCGGCCTGTTCGCATGATCGTAAATTCATTATTCCTGTACCGCCGGTATCGCCTGCGCAGCCTTTGCCTTATGCGTAAACAGTACGGCGCTGATCAGAGCCGTGCAGGGGCAAACCAGCACCAGTCCAATGCAGCCTACGAACGTATGCAGTATTTCCGCCGCCACCATTTTCGAGTTGAATATGTTCAAGAAAGGCGTGCCCTGCGCCATATACACCATCATGACAGAGATATAACTGCCCATATAAGCCAGCAGCAGCGTGGTCGTTTGGCTGCCCACCACCGAGCGGCCGATCGTAAGGCCGGAGCGCAGCAACGCGCCCGACGTAACAGCGGGGTTGGCGTTCGCGACTTCCTCCAGAGCGGCGGAAATATCGATGGCCAAGTCCAGTATCGCGCCCGAGCAGGCAAGGTAAATGCCCGCCTGGAATATGGAGGTGAGATCCAGCGTTTCAAACCCCGCGTACAACAGCGATTCCGACCATTGCATGACCGCGCCGTGGATATTGAACCATTTTCCCATGCCCATCGCCAGCAGGCAGGTCATCAGCGAGCAGGCGACCGCCCCGGCGATGGCGGCGTATGCCTTCTTTGTGAAGCCTGCGACCAGCAGCAGTGTGGCTATCGTAATGAGGTTGCCGACGATGAGCGCAATAAGTACGGGGTTCATGCCGCGCAGCATGCAGGGAATGAGTATTTTCCAAATGCTCAGCAAGGCGAACGCGAAGGAGAGCAGCGTGCGTATGCCGGTAAAGCCGGAGAGCAGCAGCAGGCCCAGCGCGAATATGCCGATCAGCGTCAGTTCCTTATCGATGCGGTAGTGTTCCACCATGTTGGCGTACACGATGGCGTTGTTTTGATCGCGCTCCAGCAGAACCCACGCCGTTTCGCCGGGGAAAAACGCCTTGTCAAATTCCAGCTTGCCGATGTACAGGTTGGTGGCCTCCACGGTTTCCCCTTTATGGGAGCCGGAGAGTATTTGTATTTCACAGCTTTGCGCGCCCTGCTTCAAAAGTCCGGTATTGTATACCCCGCTGTTGTTTACGGAGAGTACGCGCGCTTTCACGCCCTCCGAATTCATATAGATCTGCTTTTCAAACCCTGTCGGCATCATGCACAATACCGCGATGACCGCAAGGAAAAAGAGCGTAAATATGACTTCCTTCTTATCCGGTTTTTGCACGCGAAAATGCGATAGTAAATGCTTCATTTGTCAGGGAACCTCCAGTCCAGCAAAAAGAAACAGCCGCCCTGCGCCAAACTGGCGCAGGGTCGGCTAATAGGGTCGGGCGTATTTATGCCGCCTGCGCGACGTTGATCTTACAGACTTCAACCAGCTTCTTAAAAATATCGGTATTGTCGTAGGAGCCGCCGAATATTTCCGCGCCTACGCCCATGGCGTATACGGGGACGGGGGTACCTGTATGCGCGTAGGATGTCCAGCCGATACCGGCCTTGTTGTTGAGGATGTGAGTAAGCGTGACGGAGAGGGGATCGTATGTGCCATAGAGCAGGGAAGCTTCCGTATCCGTCGAGCGCTTTTCAGAGGGCAGCATGGATTGCTTGAAGCCGTTCTGCAGCTTCTCGTACTCGAAGTCCGTCATAACGAGGCTTTTGTTTTCCTCAGCGGCGGCGTCCGCGTCGTTCGGCGCGATCAGACCGAAGTTTTCTTTGATTACAGGGTACACATCTGCAAACGTCAGCTTGGGATTGGCCGCTTTCATGGAGGAAATGAGCTCGTCGAACGCCACATAGGATATCTTCTGATGGCTCAGGATATCGAACGCAGTATTGTAGCCGGTCGCGGCGTAGCCTATGGTCATGCCGCCGGTCTCATGGTCGCCGGTCACGAGTATGAGCGTTTCATCGGGGTGCGCGTTTGCGAAATCCACCGCTACCTGTATGGAGTCCTGGAACGCAAGCACGTCGGTGATGGCGGCCATAGCGTCGTTGGCGTGGCAGGCCCAGTC
>JAEWWD010000114.1 GCA_023396535.1 Bacillota bacterium | reverse complement strand
TCGTCCACCATCCAAGCATCCATATACGTTTCATAATTTCCTCCCACAACGCAGCATAAGTTCCGCCGTGTTTTATTTAGTTTCCCGATCATTACGACGGATTATGAGCGGTTATAAAAAAGGCGTGCTTTTCCATGTTGATATTCGCAAGTCGTTTCATTAAAAAGGATGCCCGTCATCGCAAGCACGCCGAATGCCCAGGATAAGGCGTCGATTTCCACTTTGAATGCTGTTTATCAGAAAGATAATCGTACAACACAATAGCAATCCAATCGTGCCGGACGCAGGGCATAACTTCCATTAAAAAGTATAAGCTAAATGGCGACGACTTCACTACAATCAGGGACGGTTGCTCTCGCCGGGTGGAAAGGAAGCATATTTGAGTACCGCACTTGGACAAAGCATCCATCGTAAGGAAGCATGGGACAAGGTGAGCGGACGGGCGCAGTATACGGACGATCTGCCCGCCGCGGGGTTCTTAAGCGCACGGCTGCTAACCAGCCCGTACGCCCATGCCCGCATACTCAGCGTCGATTCGGATACGGCGCTCGCCGTAGAGGGTGTAAAAACCGTCATCACCGGCAAGGACTGCCCGCATCTGTTCGGACCCTTACTGCAGGACAGGCCGGCTCTTGCCATCGATACGGTTCGCTACGCGGGGGAGCCCGTCGCCATCGTCGTGGCGGTGGACGAGCCTACCGCGGAGCGGGCGGCGCGGCTGATCCAAGTGCGGTATGAGCCGCTGCCCGCCGTATTCACGCCCTCCGAAGCTCTGCGCGACGATGCGCCGCTACTGCATCCCAAAGCGACCGGTTATACGCGGATGGTCACGGACGTCAGTCCCGAACCGAACGCCAATATCGCGAGCCGGTTCCAAATCCGCAAAGGCGACGCGGACGCCGCATTTCAAAGCGACGGGATTGTAGTGAGGCAGCGGTTTTTCCTCCCGCCCTCGGATCACATTCCTATGGAAACACATACTGCCCGCGCGGAGATATCGGCGGACGGGGCGGTGCTGATTACGACGTCGTCGCAGGCCCCATACGCCGTGCGCGAGCTGATCTCCGAAGTCTTCCGTATACCCGCAGGGAACATACAGGTGCGCGTTCCGCTGGTTGGCGGCGGGTTCGGCGGGAAAGCGCCCGTTATGCCGGAACTGCTCGCCTATATCGCTTCCAGCCGCGTCAACGGCCGCCCCGTTCGGCTGCGCCTGACCCGGGAACAGGATATGGTCTCCTCGGCATGCCGCATGGGGCTGGAAGCCGACATCAGCCTGATTGCGGCGAAAGACGGCCTGCTGCAGGCCGCGCGCATGACATACTGGCTAGATTGCGGCGCGTACTCGGATATATCGCCCAACATGACAAAGGCAATCGCCGTCGACTGCACCGGCCCCTATCATATCGAAAACGTCAACTGCGACGCGCTTTGTGTATACACCAACCATACCTACGCGACGTCGTACCGCAGTTTCGCGCATGAATCCTACACGTTCTGCGTGGAGCGGACAATGGACGCCCTTGCGCGCGCGCTCCATATGGACCCTTTGGATCTTCGTCTGAAAAACGCCATTCTTCCCGGTTGTACGACGCCGACGCAAGCCGCCTGTACGCCTTCCGCCATAGGCGATCTGCCGCAGTGTATCGAAAAGCTGAAAACGCTTTGTACGTGGGCCGGCGGAGAACCCGAGGAAGTAAAACCCGGCATCGTAAAAGCAAAGGGAGTTGCCTGTTTCTGGAAAACTGAGAACCCGCCCACAAATGCGGTATCCGGCGCGATGCTGACCTGCAATCCCGACGGCAGCCTGAACCTGAACACTGGCGTTATAGAGATGGGATCCGGCAGTCAGACGCACCTCGCGCAGATGCTGGCTGAAAAACTACAGATAGACGTGGGACAGATCCATGTGTCTCTACCTGTGGATACCCGGCTTAACCCCGAACACTGGAAAACGGTTGCGAGCCTCACCGGATACATGGCCGGCAACGCCGTCATGCGGGCGGCGGACGACCTGATCGCACAACTGCGCAACAATGGCGCGCTGGCGTTCGGCTGTTCGGAGGAGGAGATAGAAGTCACGCGCGGCAGAGTATACAGGCGGGATAATCCGGAGAATTTCATTTCATTTGGGGACATTGTCAACGGCTATACGGCGCCTGACGGAACCTCTATCGGCGAGCCGGCGCTGGGCAGGGGCGGCTTCATGCTCAAAGGGCTGACTACGTTGGACCCCCGTACGGGCAAGGGAAAGACAGGGCCCGCCTGGACGCTGGGCGCGCAGATGGTGGAAATCGAGGTCGATGTTTCAGAGTACACCTACCGCATCATGTCTGCAAATACGGCGATAGACATAGGCAAGGTAATCAATCCCGACGCCATGCGCTCTATGGTGATGGGCGGCATGGCAATGGGCGTGAGCATGGCCAGCCGGGAAGCCTATCATTACGATGAAAACGGCGCGCTCAGCACGCCAAATCTCCGCACCTATAAGCTCCTGCACATTGGGCAGGAGCCGCTTTACCGCGTAGACTTCGTTG
>JAEWWD010000119.1 GCA_023396535.1 Bacillota bacterium | reverse complement strand
TGATGGGGCAGGGCTACGGCGTGATGGAGGAAGTTGAGACATCCAAGGGAAAAGTGCGCAACCAGAATCTCGATGAATACATCATCCCCACCGCACTGGATATGCCGGAGATGAAGGTCAATATTTTTGAATGCGAAGACCCCAATGGAACGTTCGGGGCAAAGAGCGTGGGCGAGCCCGCCACCGAAGCTGTGGCCGCGGCTATCGCCAACGCGGTATATAACGCGACGGGCAGGCGTATACGCGAAAACCCGGCCAGCCTGGAACGTGTTCTGCTGGGCAAGAAACTGCGGTAGGAGGATAAGGCATGCAGGAATTACACTATCATAAGCCGCAAACGCTGCGCGAGGCGCTCGACCTTATGGCGCAGTATGCCGGCAGCATTCGCCCGTATGCGGGCGGTACCGATTTGATGGTACAGTTTAGGGAACACGCAAAGCTCCTGAAAGACACGACACATTTGATGGATCTCGGCGCTATCAAGGAACTGCGGGGCATCGAGCTGCTGCCCGAGAGCATTCGCATCGGCGCGATGACCACCCACACCGAGGTCAGCCGTTCCGAGATACTGCTCAAGCACGCGCATATGCTCGCTGTCGCCTCATCTACGGTCGGGTCGGAACAGATCCGCAACAACGGCACAATCGGCGGAAATATCTGCAACGGCTCTCCGGCGGCGGATACGCTTTCCCCGCTCGTGGCGCTTAGCGCGGTGCTCCACATCGTGAGCGTGCGCGGGGAGCGCACAGTGCCGGTACCGGAGATTTACCTCGGCGTCAACCAGGTGAGCCTGGAGCCGGATGAAATCGTCACTTCCATCGAGTTCAAGCGCATAGACGGGTTTGGCACGGCTTTCATAAAGCTCGGGCGCAGGAAGGCGCTGGCGATTTCACGCATGAACGGCGCGGTCGCCCTGAAAATGGAGAACGGAGTCATACGCGAAGCCCGCATAGCGCCGGGCTGCGTGTTCGGCGTGCCGGATCGCGTGTGGGAGGCGGAAAAGGCCCTTATCGGCCAGAAGCCGGATGAGGAGCTGTTTCTCAAATGCGGCGAATTGGCCGCGGAGCAGATGATCGCGTGCACCGGCGTGCGCTGGTCCACACAGTATAAGCAGCCCGTGCTCAAAACGCTGGTGAAGCGCGCGCTGTGGGAAGCGTCGGAGGCAAAAGCATGATGACATTGAATTGTATTTTAAACGATAAGCCCGTCTCCATGGAAATCCCTGAAAATGCTAGACTACTCGACGTCATCCGCGAGTATTTCGGCCTGACCGGCACCAAAGAAGGCTGTGGCGTGGGCGAGTGCGGCGCGTGCACGGTGATCGTGGACGGCAGCGCGGTCGATTCCTGTCTGGTGCTCGCGGCGTCCGTAGAGGGGAAGCGCGTGGAGACAATAGAAGGGCTGGAGCATGACGGCAGACTGCATGCCCTGCAGCAGGCGGTGCTGGATCACCATGCGCTGCAGTGCGGTTTCTGCACGCCGGGCTTCATCATGAGCGCAAAGGCGCTGATGGACAGGAATCCCCATCCGACGCGGGACGAGATTCGTACGGCGATTGCCGGCAATCTCTGCCGCTGCACGGGGTATGAGCAGCTCATTCAGGCGTTTTTGGACGTATCCGAGGGCAAGTATGCCGATTGGGCTGACGAAAAGGAACCGAAAGAATAACGATTGATAAGGAATATTGGGAGGACGGGGCATATGACCAAAATCAACGATTTGCGCAGCTTCATGCAGGTGCTGGAGGAAAACGGCCAACTGGTGACCATCCATAAAACGGTCAGCCGGGAGCTTGAAATAGGCAGCGTGTTGGCTACGCTCGAAAGCGCCAACCTCGGCGCGGGGTATATGAAGTCCGTCGAGGGCTCCGAATTTGCCGTCGTGGGCAACATGCTCGGCTCCATGGACCGTATCGCGCTCGCGCTGGGCTGCGAAAAGAACGTCATCACGGATTTTCTGGGAAAATGTCTCGACAATCCCATACCGCCCGTTGAGGTAACGAACGCTCCCTGCCAGCAGAACGTTATGCGGGGGGACGACGTGGATCTATTTAAGCTGCCCATACCCCGGCACGCGCCCAAGGACGGCGGCCCGTTCATCACCGGCGGCGTTATCGTCAGCCGCGATCCCGAAGGCACGACGCAGAACCTGTCCTTCCAGCGCATGCACTTAAAGGGCAAGGACAAGCTGAGCATCATGATCAACGAGTGGCGTCACCTGAAGGACTTTTACGACAGGGCGGAAGCCATGGGCAAGCCCCTGCCCATTTGTGTTGTTATCGGCGCGGACCCCGTCGTATACGTGGGCGCGGGGCTTCGATACGCAGGAGATGAAATGGAGGTCGCGGGCGCTATTCGCGGCGAGGCGCAGCAGGTGGTGAAGAGCCTGACGTCGGATGTCCGCGTACCCGCCACGGCGGAATTCGTGATCGAGGGCGAAATACTGCCCGAAGTGCGCGAGCTGGAGGGGCCCCTGTCCGAGTTCACCGGCCATTACAGCACGCCGTGGATGAGCCCCGTCATACACGTCAAGGCCATCACCTACCGCGACGGCGCGATTTATCAGACGATCGCGGGCGGCCTGTTTGAGCATGTCAACCTCGGCAATGTGCTCCCGCGCGAGCCGCTTTTGAAAAAACACGCAACGTATGTGTCCAGCGGCGTAAAGACCGTACACATTCCGCCCTACGGCAGCGGCTTCCTCGCGCTGGTGCAGATGAAAAAGAAGAACCCCGGTGAGCCCAAGAATGTCGCCATGGCCGCCATGACCGCTTACGTCAATATCAAGAACGTCATCGTCGTGGACGAGGACGTGGATATCTATAACCCGGCGGATGTGTTGTGGGCGCTGTCCACGCGCGTCATCCCCGAAAAGGATATCTTCTATGTGCACGGCGCGCAGGGGCACGAGCTGGACCCCGGCTCGGATTCCCGCGGCGTACAGACCAAAATGGGCATCGACGCGACGCTCTCGTTCGAGTTCGCCGATCGCGAATATGAGCGCGTCACTTACCCCAAGGTGGATCTGAACAACTACCTGAAATAGAGGAGGGCGGCTTTGGGCAGGTATATCGTCGGCGTCACCGGCGCTTCGGGCTCCGTACTTGCGGCCTCGCTGATGCGCGAGCTGTTGCTGCGCGGCCACGAGCTGTTCGTGACCGCTACGGCGGCGGGCATACTCGTACTCAAACAAGAGCTTAACCTCGATCTTTCCGCAATGGCCGGCGCCGATCAGGCGCGGGCCATTACGGCGTATCTCGGGGTTTCCGGCTCCCTTACGTACTTCGACGAGCGCGAAATAGGCGCGCCCATCGCCTCCGGCTCCTTCAAAACGGACGGCATGGCCGTAGTGCCCTGCACAATGGGCACCGCGCACGCCATTGCGTACGGCGCTTCGGGCAATCTGCTTGAGCGCGCGGCGGACGTCATGATCAAGGAAAAGCGCAGGCTTGTCGTCGTGCCGCGCGAAACGCCGCTTTCCGCCATACATCTCAACAATCTGCTGCAGCTTGCGCAAAACGGCGTCACCGTATTGCCGCCCATGCCCGCGTTCTATGCGCATCCGCAGACGGTGGATGAGATGGTAATAAACTTTACAGGCAGACTGCTCGATCAGCTTGGCGTGGAAAACGACCTTGCGTATGTTTATACGGGCCTCTGAAACAACAGCCATTGGACACGAAATATAAGTAATACTGATAGCATAGAACTTCTTTTCTGCTGAAAGAACGTGCCGGGCATGTGCGGCAATGTGCCCGGTCGGATATAAGGAGAGATGGCCATGTTGGATATTCTCATTACAAACGCAACCATTGTCACCGTCAACCCCGCGCGGGAGATACTCTACGGCGCGGCGCTGGCCATACAGGACGGCCGTATTGTGGAGCTGGGCGATACCGCTGCGCTTAGTGCCAAATACCCGGACGTGAAAAAGCGTATCGACGGCACGGGCAAGGCGGTTTTCCCGGGCATGATCAACACGCACAACCATCTGTTCCAGACCAATCTCAAGGGGCTGGGCGACGATAAGGTGCTCAAGGACTGGCTGACCGACGTACCCTATCCGCACGGCGGCAAGCTCGTCCCCGAGGATTGCTACACCGGCGCCATGATCGGCTGCATAGAAGGCATCCACAGCGGCGTTACCACGCAGCTCGACTATATGTACCCGCACCCCATGGACGGGCTGGACGACGCCGTCATACAGGCGTTTATCGATCTCAAGCTGCGCGCCATATACGGGCGCGGCTATATGGACTGCGGCGAGCAGTTCGGCGTCCGCACGGAGATCATGCAGCCCACGCCCAAGATCGAAAGCGATATCCGCCGTCTGCACGCGCAGTATCACGGCTCCGGGAACGGCAGGCTGCAGATATGGATGGCGCCGGCCATCCCCTGGGGCTCCAGCGTGGAAAACATGCAGATGACCAAGCGCCTGTACGACGAGCTGGACATGCACATGACCGTCCACACGGCGGAAACCATGTTCGACCGCGAGAGCACCGTCGCGCTGCACGGCATGGACGATATGGAAATACTCGACCATTACGGCCTGCTCGGCCCCAAAACGCTGCTGGTGCACTGTGTGCAGCTCACCGACCGCGATATCCGCATGATCAAGTACTACGACGCAAAGGTTTCGCACAACCCCGTCAGCAATATGTACCTGTCCAGCGGCGTCGCGCCCATCGACAAAATGAACATGGCCAACATAGACGTGTCCCTGGGTACCGACGGCGCGGCCAGCAACAACTCCAACGACATGCTGGAGGTGCTCAAGCTTACGGCCCTGCTGCAGAAGGTAACGCATCGCGACCCGACCATACTCACGGCGGATAAGGTGTTCGAAATGGCGACCATCGAGGGCGCGCGCTGCGTAGGGCTCGACCATGAGATTGGCTCGCTGGAGCCGGGCAAGAAGGCGGATCTGTTCGTATTCAATCCTGAGCGAAATGCCAAGGCCATCCCCATGCACCATCCCGTTTCCACGCTGGTGTATTCCTCCTCCATGGAAAACGTCGAGACCATGATCGTCGACGGCGACGTCATCATGGAAGACGGCGTTATCACCATGATTGACGAAAAGGCCATGCTCAGGCGCTGCCGCGCGCAGGCGGACGATCTTTG
>JAEWWD010000097.1 GCA_023396535.1 Bacillota bacterium | reverse complement strand
CCATTCTTGGAAGAGATAGGATATCAAAATGATTTTACTACTTTTCCCTTTTAAAAAACAAGGCCTTTCGTATACTGAATAAGTCGTTTTTTGTACTATTTATGTAAATAGGCGACATCATGCCGTTATTGCTTTTCAAGCTGCTCAGTAAGAGCACCGGCGATAGCCGTCAGTTCAGCGTCCTCGTTGAGCGACACGACCGCTTTCATATCCGGAAGCGCCTTTTCATGATCCCCCAACTGCAGATAGCACGCACCCCGGTTATAGTAGCACTGCGCCGTCGTCTCTCCCCCGTCGATGGCCGCTGAAAAGTCCTCCACGGCGTCCGCCGCCCTGCCCTGCGCCATACGGCTGACTCCCCGGTAATAGCGCATGGACGCTTCCGGCTGCCCGTTTTCCATAGCGCTGGTGAACTGGGCCTCCGCATCCGTGAAACGCTTGAGCAGCATGGAGGAATACCCCATATAGCTGTACAGCGTGCCGAAATCCAGCTCGCTGGAGCCAAGGGACGCGGCCTGCTGCCCGTATTGCAGCACCAGCTCGCTTTTTCCGAGCAGATAGGCGCAAATCGCCGCCTGACCATAGCAGATTCCAGGGTCCTTATAACCGCGCTGCGCGGCCGTCAAAAGGTCCTCCATGGCGGGCTCGTAGCCGCCCCGCTGCAGGCGGCACGCGCCGCGCAGAAAATAAATTGTACCTGTGCTGTCGTAGGTCAGGGAAAGATAGGCGTCGCAGGCCTGCTCGGCAAGGTTGTACTCGCCGTTCACGTAATAGAGCTGAATAAGCGCCGTGCGCATGGAATAATCCCCGGGCTGCAGCGCGAGATAGGCGCTCAGGCTCCCGATGGCCTCGTCGTTCTTTTTCTGCTCGGCGTATATCTGCGCCTTTAATAAATGCGCCTGCGCCTGTGCGGAATCAAGGTCTATGACGCGGTCGAAATACGTCAGCGCCTGATCGTAATCGTTCTGCAGCGCGAGCAGGCAGCCCTTTTTCATAAGCAAATCGACATACAGCGCAGTCGCCGCGCCGGAGGCGGAAGACTCGACCATTTCCAGGCATACGTCCACAAGCGTAAGCGCGTCGTCATACTCCGCCCTGGCAATTTTTTCGGAAGCAAGGTCGTAATAATCCTGCAGCGTGACGGGCTTTTTGATAAGATCCCCCACCACCTGCGCCGCGCGTTCCAAAGTGCTTTTCTGTACGTATTCCGTATTGTCGGCAAGATAATTGCCCGCGGCGGCTTCCGCATTCGTTCCCTCATATTCCTGCCGGTAGATGTCTATACGGATTGCGTCGAGCAGTACCAGCGAGCACAGCAGCAGCGCGGCCATGGCGGCCGCCGTGATTCGCAGCCCCAGGCTGACTCTGCGCGTGGTTTTGATTGGTCTTTCCTGCTCCATAGTCGCCTCCGGCCGGATGCGCCGCTGGGAGATTTTGTTGGGACCCCTTCAGTATAACACAACACGAAAAAATGCGCAGCGATAATCCACGCCATTTCCGGCGCCGTTTTGCAGTAACTTACCAATGCACACGATATAAGAGAAAAGCCTGTATACTCAGAAGACTCTGAAAAGCAATTACAAATGCATATATAATAGGAAATGAATTCCTCATCTTCCTATAAAAAATGTCGTCCCGCCGCCTGAGCGGTCAATCCTGCATCTCCTTGAACCCTTCCCCGTGCACCTCGGTGGCGTCGGACAGTATGGTAAACGCGCGCGGGTCCAGCGCGCGTATGGTCTGCAAAGTAGGCGAAACCTCGCTGCGGCGCGCGATCGTCATCAGCACCGCCTTTTCCTTACCGGTAAACCCGCCGCGCGCGGGCAATATCGTTACGCCGCGGCCCATTTCGTGCGCAAGGCGCTGGATCAGCGGCTCCGCCTGGTCCGTCACGATGTAGATAACCTTCGCGTGATCGACGCCCTGCTGTATGGCGTCGATGGCCTTGCTGGTCACAAACAACGTCACGACGGAATACAGAGCGACCTCTATATTGCGGAACACCGCCACGGCAAACAGTACGACCGCCGTGTCGATAACCATCAAAAGCTGCCCCAGGGAAAGCCCCGGGCTGATTTTAAACAGCATAAGGCCAATGAGATCCGTGCCGCCCGTGCTGATGCCGCGTATGAGCAGCAGCCCCAACCCCGCTCCTATCAGCCCGCCTCCCATAACGGCGGCGAGCAGTTCATTGTTGGTATAGCCCGGCACCAGCAGAGCGAATACGTCGATCAGCACGGATAGCAGGACTGTCGCCAGAATAGTTTTGACGAGCGGCTTAATTCCCAGCCTGCGCCAGGCCACAATCATGAGGGGTATGTTGAACAGCAGCGTCAGCGTACCGACCGGCAGTTTGACAAGATGCGCGATAGCCGTCGCCACGCCGGAAATACCGCCCGGCGCGATTTGGTTGGGCACGGTAAACACCGAAAGCCCCAGCGCGGTCAGCGCACTGCCTATGAGTATGGACGCGGCGTCCATCAGCAGTCTTCTGGTTTCCTTACGCATGCGCGCCACCCGCCGGTCCCTCCGGATTCAGCGCAAAAAGCTCCGGCAATGTAAAGCGTCCGTCCCGCCTGATGCATACGCCGTCAAACCATATCTCTCCGCCATACGGGGGGGACTGGAGGCAGACGATATCCATATGCAGCGCGGATTTATTGCCGTTGAAGGCGGAGGCATAGGCGCATCCCGGCGTCAGGTGGAAGGACCCGCCTATCTTTTCATCGTAGAGCGTATTGCCCATGGGCTGCGTGATTTCATTGTTGACGCCAAGGGCGAATTCGCCGAGATACCGCGCGCCCTCGTCCGTATCCAGCAGCCGGTTCAGCCCCGCGGTATCGTTCGCGCAGCTCGCTTCCACAATGCGCCCGTTTTGAAATACCAGCTGCGGATCGTGGTACTGCCTGCCCAGCATATGCAGCGCCGTGTTGTATTGAATCACGCCGTTCGCGCTCTCCCTAAGCGGCGCGGTATATACCTCGCCGTCGGGGATGTTGCGCTCGCCGAAGCAGGGTACCACCGGCATACCGCGTATGGAAAAGGCGATATCGGTCCCGGGGCCAAGTATGCGCACCTCGTTTGTGCGCCGCATGAGGTCGATCAGCGGCTGCATGCCCTCGCGCATGCGCGCATAATCGACGAGCGCCGAGCGCAGGAAGAATTCGTACAGGTCGTCATAGCACATATTGGCTTTTTGCGCATCCGCCATGGTGGGCCAATGCAGGTATACCCAGCGGCGTTCGTCAATGCGGATATCCCGCACCGGGCGCATGGCGGCGCGGTACAGCGCCAGCGCGCGCGGATCGGCGGCGGAGAGCTCCGCGTCGTTCTCGTCCACGCCGATATCCACATGGGCGGCCAAATGTGCCCAGCGCGCCTTCTCCCATTCCACCTGCTTTTCTATGACGGCCTTGGCGGCCTCGGGATGGTCCGGGTCGATAAAGCCATAGAACAGGCGCTGCAGTTCGTCGTCCTCCAGCCGCACATGCGGCACGGCGCCAAGCTCCTGCGCGCGCTTCATAATCGCCTTTATGAGCGGCTTCGCCGCTATCCCGGCGTTGATCTCAAACTGCTCGCCCGTCCGTATGCCGATGCTATGCGTAAGCAACAGCTCGGCCAGTTGATGTAAACGCAAATCCTGCATGTCCGTCCCCTCCCGTATTCCCGTTCGCATATGAGTATGGCACAAACAGTATAGCATAAAACTGGTATCGGCGGGATATCTTTGAATTCCCAAGCCCATAGAAAAAGGCCGTTCGCTGATGAACGGCCCGTGCTTACTTTTCGCTTTTTCTCTGTTACTGAATCCGCCTCGCGCTGACCAGATAGCGGGAATTATCGTATTCATAGGTGCAGGTAGAGAGCGTCAGCACCTGATCGCTGGGCTGTATGGTAACGCCCTTCTCCACGATGCTGTACTTCAGGTTGGATACGAAATCGATCCAGTTCTTCATGTAGTTCGCAAAGTCCTGGTCGTCGTAAAAGCGCGTTTCGTATACGTTGCTGTTGTCGCCCGGCCAAACGAAGGCGGCAAACACCTCCCATTTGGTCTGTACGCCGTCCCATATGAACGTGATAATGCGGTTCTGTTCAAAGAAACTCCGCTGCTTGTAGTTGTTCAGGTCGTGGAACATGGTGCCGTTCTTCATCCTGTGCCCGTGCAGTATGATGTGGCGCTGCTGCAGCGGGTCGGCATTGCGGTAATCCATGAATATGGAGCCGTAGCTGGATTTTTGTTTCTCTATGTTGTGTACAAGATAGAATTCGTTGTCAGTACCGCGCACAACGGGATAATCGATCTTCGTATTGGGTACGGTAATCCAGCCGACCACATCGGAATTGGCGGCTTTCGCTTCCTCATAGGATTTCATGGTAGGCAGTACGTCGTCCGGTCCTGCTACGCCGTTGATATCCTCGATGGGGATGGCCGTAGCGGTCACTTCAGGCGACGTCTCTGTAACGGGAATATCAGGCGTAGCCTGCACCGCCTCGGGCGTGGAGGCGGGGGCCGCAGTCTGCGTATCCACGATATCGGTAGATTCCTGTGAGGAAGTACAGCCAAACATAGCCGCAAGCAGCGCGGCTATGAGCAGCGCAAGCAAAAGCGGCCTGCGGCGTTTTCCGGCATACATAACATGCATTCCTCCTAGCATATCTGCATTGTAGCGCAAATGCCGCCCCGTATGCAATGCGGACGCTGTTCTTTTACTTTTTAGACACATTATTTATGCAGTTTTTCCCTAAAGATTGGGAAAGATAGTTCTCTTATGCAAGGAATATTCCCCGGAATAAAAATTTTTGTGAAATATATTGCCTACCATTTGAAATGAGAGCATATATGCGGTATGATACTGTACAGGCGCATTCTATGCCTTCGTTTTTTGCGTGCGCCGGCCTGCTCGCAGCAACCGAAAGTTGAGAGGACAGCGACATGGGATTGTTTGAATTCAACGATGTGGGCATAGATCTTGGCACGTCCAGCGTGCTGGTCTATGTCAGGGGGAAAGGCATCGTATTACGTGAGCCCTCCGTGGTAGCGGTGGAGCGCATCACCGGCCGCATTCTCGCAGTAGGCGAGGAAGCACGACGCATGCTTGGCCGCACGCCGGGCAGCATCATCGCTATCCGTCCGCTGAAGGACGGCGTCATTTCCAATTTCGATATCACCGAACGCCTTTTGCATCATTTCCTGAAAAAAGTCGTCGGTTCCCATATTTTCTTCAAGCCCCGCGTAGTTGTCTGCGTTCCGTCCGGTGTGACGGAGGTGGAAAAGCGCTCCGTCATAGACGCAACGGAGGAAGCCGGCGCGCGGCATACGTTCCTGATTGAAGAACCCATCGCGGCGGCGATAGGCGCGGGCATCGATATCTCACAGCCGCGCGGCAGCATGGTGCTGGATATCGGCGGCGGCACGACGGACATCGCCATTATCTCACTGGGCGGCGCGGTCATATCCGATTCCATCAAAATTGCGGGCGATAAATTCGACGACGCCATCGTACGCTACATGCGCAAAAAGCACAATCTGCTTATAGGCGAACGCACGGCTGAAGAAATGAAGATCGCCATAGGCTCCGCCTACCCGCGCAAGGAACAGCTGTTTATTGATGTAAAAGGCCGCAACCTCATTTCCGGACTGCCGCAGGCCATCGTGGTCGGCTCCAACGAGATGATCGAAGCGCTGGAGGAACCCCTGCAGAGCATACTCGAATGCGTGCGCGCGCTGTTTGAGCGCACGCCGCCCGAGCTCGCTTCGGACATCGCGGAAAGCGGCATCTGCCTGACGGGCGGCGGCGCGCTGCTCTACGGTATGGACAAGTTCGTGGCCGAACACACCAAGGTGCCCTGCTATGTCGCCGAGGACCCCATCTGCTGCGTCGCCATCGGCACGGGCAAGGTGCTTGAGAACATCGACATCTACTCCAACGGCGCGATTTATGACTATAAGCGCGGCGAGTACTTCGACGGCTGAGCTGCGGCAACGAACTGATCTGTTTTTTCACGCTCCGCTGTTAATGCGGAGCGTTTGATTTTGCCTACGCCCGCGCTTTCACTGACGCGGGAGAAATCGATTTTAGAGAAAATTGACGCTTTACAAATCGATTGGCTTGCTTTATAATAACCTTTGCGTGCGAACGGGCGGACAAGCCCACAGTACGGCATGGGGCTTTAGCGAAGTTGGCTATCGCGCTACACTGGCAGTGTAGAGATCACCGGTTCGAATCCGGTAAGCTCCACCACGTCGGAGCGGATTACGCTCCATTCAAAATCCCTAATCGCTTGCGGTTAGGGATTTTTTATACCGCTCCATCGCTCCTCCTTTTCCGCAAAAAAGCACGCGCCTGCGGTCGGGCGGCTTGTAAACGCGCCGCCTGCTCGCCCGCTGCGGCGCTACCACTTTTTTGCGGGTTGCCTTCAGCGGCATTGTAAATCTTTTTTGTATATTGAACAAATATTGAGCGGGTTCGAAGCCGCATGAAGAAAACGCTCCAGTGGAGCGTTTTTGCGCCCGGGATTTCGCGCCTAGGCGTGACGCGCGCAGTGCGGAGTACAAGCGCTCTCTATAATTACTTTAATCGCCGCACATCTCTCGTCTTAACGAACACTTAACATACAACAGCTATTGCAGCAGTTGCAGCACTGCCTGCGGGGCCTGGTTGGCCTGCGCCAGCATAGCCATCGCCGCCTGAACAAGAATATTGTTCTTTGTGTAATCCGTCATTTCCTGCGCCATATCCACATCGCGTATGCGGCTTTCCGCGGCGGACAAGTTTTCGCCTGTTGTATTCAGGTTGTTGATCTTATGAACAAGCCTGTTCTGTATCGCTCCAAGCTGCGCGCGCTGTGTGGATACGGCGTTAATCGCGTCATTGACCGCTGTAATTGTCTGGCTGGCCGAATTCCGGGTATTGATGTCGGTACCGTTCACGTTAAGCCCGGCTGCCGTCATATCGCCCAGTTGGATCGACATCGTATCGCCTGCGTTCGCGCCGGTCTGAATGGTCATCCCCGGCACGCCCGCAGTCACAACCACCGACGCGGACCCGGAGGTGCTGCCGAACAGCGCGGTATTGAGGGCGTCCTGACTGGCCCAATCGGCCGCGTCCAGACCAGAAATATCCAGCGTGACGCCCTGCGCCAGCGTCACGGACGTATCTCCCTGCGTCACTGGCTGGCCGCCGATGGTCGCATTGGGCACAGCGTCGGTGCCGCCCGAGATAGTGTATTTAAAATACGAATCAACGCCGGCGATAGTTGTCAGCCAGAAGGTGCTGGCACCGGAACCCAGTGTGATCGTGATTGCACCATAATCACCATAATCAAGCTCGTAGTCACTGCTGGGGCTTACCGACATGGGGCCTGTGGACTCTATCACGCCCCCGTCGTTATCAACAAGGCTGAACGTCATGGCGGACATATCCGATCCTTCCACCAAAATCCAATAGGTGCCGTTATACGCTGCTCCTGCCGCAATCGGCCCCGTTTGGACGACGGCGGCTATATCGTTATCCCAAGTCACGACATCCATAGTTAATGTCCCGGCGACAGCGGAACCGGCTGACCAGTCGGATACCGTAGCGATGTTGACCGTCCCCGTATCTGCCGTAGAGTCGGCGGATACGGTAATACCGGCTGCCAGTCCTGTGGGCGTCACCGTTGCCGCGCTGCCGACGGTGCCGTTTAGCAGCTTTTTGCCGTTGAATGCCGTGTGGACAGCGATGTCGTCGATTTCTTTCACCATCTGCTGATACTCCGCATCCAGCGCCGCGCGGTCGGTCGCGTCGTCGTTCGTGTCCGAAGACGACTGAACGGACAGTTCCCTCATGCGCTGGAGTATGGAAGCGGTCTCCGCCAGCGCGCCTTCGGCTGTCTGTACAAGCGAGAT
>JAEWWD010000062.1 GCA_023396535.1 Bacillota bacterium | reverse complement strand
ATCATAAAGGGCATTATCATAGTCGTGGCAGTTATATTCGATATGCGAAAGATAGCACGCAAGAAGTAATAGCAGCATAAACCGTCAGAATTGCAAAAGGCGCCTGTGCGCCTTTTGCCTTGCTCTCAAATTTAATACGTCAGGAGGAAAACGCGTATGAAAATCTGTTTTAACCAGGCAACAACCATGCGGCACTCAACGCTTGAGACAGACCTCTCATTCTGCGAACACTATGGATACGATTTGATCGAGATCAGGCTCGATAAGTTGAAGGACTACCTGACCCGTCACGATGTATCCGAATTGAAAGCCTTTTTTGAGAATAATCGCATTAAGCCATATGCCTTTAACGCACTGGAATTTATTAATTTCCGGGATGAAGCGGGATTTCTGGATATCATGAACGGATTGAAATTCTGCTGCGATATCGGCGACATCATCGACTGCCATAAGGTAGTCATCGTACCGACATTCGACGTGGGTAACAAAACGATCGCACAGATTCATGCGGAAACAGTCCGCGTCATCAACATTATGGCCGATTATGCCGCACCCCGCAACATGAAACTCGCGTTCGAATTTGTTGGGTATCCAAATTGTTCCGTGAATACGTTTGGGCAGGCGTATGATATCGTCAAAGCGGTAAACAGGGAGAACGTCGGTATCGTGCTGGATTGCTTCCATTTCCATTCCATGCGCTCCCAGCTTGCAGACCTTGAGAAAGCGGATGCGAAGAAGATATTTATTTTTCATCTTGACGATTCCGAAGACTTGCCCATCGGAGCAGCCCGGGACGATAACAGGTTGATGCCCGGCGAGGGAGCGATAGACCTCAAGGAGATATTTGAAGCCCTCAAAAAAATCGGCTACGACAGCATGGCCTCAATAGAGTTGTTCCGTCCCGAATATTGGGAATGGCCGGATGATACCACCATTCGCGTCAGCATGGAAAAAACGAAAGCCGCCGTTTCCCCTTACTTCCCCATCGGCTGATGAGTTCCATATTAAAGCGCTCCTCCATCTGGAGGAGCGCTTTGTCATAAAACCGAGTTCATTCAAGGAAGTCTTTGAGTTTTTTGCTGCGGCTGGGGTGACGCAGTTTGCGCAATGCCTTTGCTTCGATCTGGCGAATGCGCTCGCGGGTGACTGCGAATTCGCGTCCCACTTCCTCAAGCGTACGCGCCTTTCCGTCGTCAAGGCCAAAGCGCAGGCGAAGCACCTTTTCCTCGCGCGGGGTAAGCGTATCCAGCACATCCATCAACTGTTCCTTCAGCAGCGTGCCGGCCACCACCTCTGCGGGGGCCGGAGCGTCGTCATCCGGAATAAAATCTCCCAGATGGCTGTCTTCTTCTTCGCCTATTGGCGTTTCCAGAGAAACCGGCTCCTGCGCGATCTTGATAATTTCCCGTACTTTATCCTCAGATATACCCATCTCGCGGGCGATTTCATCCGGGCGCGGATCACGGCCATATTCCTGCAGAAGCTGCCGATTGACGCGAATGAGCTTATTGATTGTCTCGACCATATGCACCGGAATACGGATGGTGCGCGCCTGATCCGCTATCGCGCGCGTGATTGCCTGACGTATCCACCATGTGGCATATGTTGAAAACTTGTATCCTTTCCGGTAATCGAATTTCTCGACCGCCTTGATCAGGCCAAGATTCCCTTCCTGGATGAGATCCAGAAACAGCATACCCCGGCCGACATAGCGTTTCGCAATGGATACGACCAGCCTGAGGTTCGCTTCAGCAAGCTGGCGTTTTGCTTCCACGTCCCCTTCCGCCATGCGCTGTGCGATCTCAACCTCTTCCGCAGCTGAAAGCAAGGAAACCTTGCCTATCTCTTTGAGATACATACGAACAGGATCGTCGATGTTAAGCCCTTCGGCAGCGGCGATCTCTGTTTCGATAGCGGCGATTTCTTCGTTGATATCCGCAGGGAGCTCGATATCCTCCACCACATCGATGTTGAGCGCTTCTATTCTATCATAAACGCCTTCCACCTGCTCCTGGTCGAGTTCCTGTTCCTCAAGCGCATCCATGATCTCCTTATAGGTCAAAACGCCCTTTGACTTGCCCTTCTCCAGAAGATCGTTGATCTTTTTCATGCGGGGTCCTTTGACTTCCAAAGAATGTCCCCCTCCTTCTCTCTTGCTTAGCTATATTACTGTGCGCGCAAATTGCGTCGCACATTGTCCATTTCCTGAATTCGGCGGGTCAAGTGCAGCTTTTCCTCTACGGAAATCTGCTCCGACGCCGCCTGCTCCCGCAGCCCTTGCATAGTTTCCTCAATATCGGCCAACCGAATACGCTTAACGCAATCTCTTGCGATCTGCATCGGCTCAACGACCGCAGCCTCGGTATCGAACGCCTCGGCGACCTGCTGCGCCTGTTCCGAAGTCAACGCGCTCAACAATAAAGCGGTATCAGGTTTCGCTTGGCGCGCATACGCTTCAATTAATCCTTGTGCAAAGCTGCGATAGCCTTCCTGGGAAAAAACGTCCCCCAAATCGCAGCCCACCACAGCCTGCGCCGCTTCCGGGGCATGCAGCATCGCACGCAGGAGAAGCAGCTCGGCGCGCTGCCTTGGCGAGGCGCTTTGCTGCCTCCTCTGCCTGTCCGATACGATCTTCCTGCGCTCTTCCCCCACAGGCGCGGAACCGGCCCGTTCCCCTTGCGCCCTGAGCGTTTCTACGGACATACCCGTTTTGCGCGCGAGAGCCGCGTAATAACGCTCCTGTTCTACCGGCTGCAGGCCCGCGATGAAACGGCAGCCCGCCAATGCGTACTCCTGCCGGCCGTCCTCCGTAGATAGATTATATCCATCCGCCATTCGCATTAACTTAAATGCGTTGAATGCGAGCGCGTTGTCCTTGAGCTGATCGAACGCCTCTTTGCCATACTTGCGCACATAGTCGTCCGGATCCAGGCCGTCAGGTATCACGATAACGCGGACGTTCAGCCCTTCCGCCGTCAATATGTCAAGGCCCCTCAACGTTGCATTCTGCCCAGCGGCGTCGCCATCATAAGAGACATATACGGTTGGAGCATACCGCTTGAGCAAACGCGCCTGCTGTTGTGTAAGCGCCGTACCAAGCGACGCTACGGCATTTGCAATGCCCGCCGCATGCAGGCTGATAACGTCCATATACCCTTCCACCATCACGATGTCGGATATTTTCGCCCCTTTGATCATGTTCAGCGCATACAGGTTTCTGCGCTTACTGTAAATGGGCGTATCCCCCGTGTTGATGTATTTGGGCGTATCGTTGCCCATCGTACGCGCTCCAAACCCTAAAACCCGCGCATTGGTTCCTATAATTGGGAATATTACCCTGTTACGGTACGCGTCATACACGTTACCGGATCGCGCGTTTTTCACAAGCAAGCCCGCGTCCAGCAGTTCCTCCTCCCGAAAGGACTGCGTCTTCAGATGCCCCATAAGCGCATCCCAGGAATCCGGCGCATATCCAAGGCCAAACCTCTGGACGATTCCGGCGTCCAAGCCTCTGCGTGCAAGATATGCGCGCGCCGTAACGCCGGCTTCCGACAGAAGCATATCGTGGAAGAACTGCGCGGCAGCCTTGCAGGCCGCGTAAAGTCTTTCCTTTTTCGCGCGCTCCAACTGAAGAGCTTCGTCGTCGACATTTTGCGGAAGCTCCATTCCGGCGCGCTGCGCTAAAAAAGAAACCGCCTCGGTATAGGGCAGGTGTTCCATGTCCATTATGAACTGAACGACCCCGCCGCCAGCGCCGCAACCAAAACAATAATACATCTGCTTGTCCGGCGATACGGAAAAAGAAGGCGTTTTTTCATTGTGGAACGGACAAAGGCCCCACAGATTTCGGCCTTTGGCGCGCAGCGTAACGTAGGAGG
>JAEWWD010000019.1 GCA_023396535.1 Bacillota bacterium | reverse complement strand
CGGGGGTCTCGTACATAGCCCAGACTTCCCACTTGTTGTAGCCGAACAGGCTGATTTCCCAAGTGCGGTTGGCCGCGACAGTCAGGCTGGGCGCGGTGGAGAGGCTGCCTTTGCAGGTGTAATCCGTGGTCTGGCACTTGGTGTAGCCCAGGGTCTTCTCCTGAATGTGGTGCAGCTGATGCAGCATGGCGTTGGAGCCGCGCATATTGTGGCCGGTGACAACGTTATTGCGGACCATCTGGCCATAGAAGGTGTACGGAACGCCGGAAGAAGACGACCTGTTATAGATGTCGTGGTTGCTGTAGTAATGTACGTTGCTGGAGCCGTAGTACATGATCGGCTGCTGGATGTTGGTGCCGGCGATGTTCATGTAGCCGATGGTCTTGGAGTTGATCTTCTGCGCGGCGGCCAGCTTGGATTTCACGGTGGAAGAAGCGGAGGACTGATAGGGCTCCACTTTGATCGCGCCGGTACCCAGCGCGATGGCGCCGGTATCGGTGCCCTGCGTCGTGGTGGTCGGAGCGGAAGAATCGGACGCGGATACATACTGCGAAGATACATAGCCGGTCTTGCCATTGGCGGTAAGCTTGGTGAAGCTGCCTTCAGTGCCCAGAATTGTCACAGCGGCGCCCTTCGAGAGCGTGCCCAGCTTGGCGCCAGTAGCGCTTGCGGTAGCGCGGAAGTTAACATAGCTGTTGCAGTTGGCGATAACGCCCGGGGTACCGGTGGTGCCGGTGGTGCCGGTGCTGGTAGCGGCGGTTTTTACGTTGGACTTGGGTACATAGCCCGTCTTGCCGGACGCGGTGACCTTATAGTAATCGCCGCTCTCGCCGCCGATGGTGACCACTGTGCCAACTTTCAGCGTCCCAACGGTGGAATAGCTGGAAGCGGCTTTTGAACGCAGCGCAACATATGTGCCGGTGCCGGTTATGGTGCCGGAAGTAGGCGTTGTTGTGGTCGGCGTGGTGGTAGTGGGCGTGCTCGTGCCGGTCAGTGTCACGTACGTCTTGGAGACATAACCGGTTTTCCCGTTGGCGACAAGCTTATAGAAGCTGCCCTCGGTCGCGATCACGGTCACGGTGGTACCCTTGCTCAGCGTACCCAGCAGAGTGCCGGTAGCGCTGGCCGTGGCGCGGAAGTTGACGTAGCTGTTGCAGTTGGCGATAACGCCTGCGGTGCCGGACGTCGTGGTGCCGGTGCCGCTGGTGTTGGTGATTGTTACATATGTCTTGGAGACATACCCCGTCGTGTTGTTTGCGACGATCTTATAGAAGCTGCCTTCGGTCGCCAATACGGTTACGGCGGTGCCCTTGTTCAGCGTGCCCAGCTTTGTGCTGGAATTGCTGGCGGCCGCACGGAAATTGCAGGTGGTGCAGTTCGCGATAACGCCTGCGGAGCCCGTCGAGGTTCCGCTTGTCTTGACGGTCGCGACGGCGGTGCCGCTCTTAAGCGAGGTAGTCACGCTGCCCACCGCCGATTTTGCGATGTAGCCGACGCTGGTGGTGCTGGCGCCAAGCCGTACGACGTACAGGTTCTGCGCGCTCACCTGAGATTCTATGGCGACGACGTCGCCAAGATTGAATACGCCCAGCGTGGCCGTTTTCGCCGTAGACGAATATACGGGGGTGTTGTTGGCGTTCACGGTGCCGTAAGCATAGATGCTGGCCGCCATTGCGGGCGCTGCAAGGCCGAACAACAGGGCCATGCACATCGCCAGCGCAACAAGGCGCAGGCTTTTCCGACTGGAATTCATAACGAACAAGTCCTCCTTCTCGTTGATAATCCTTTGTATCGGGATTTTTACTGTGAAATCCGCGTCAATCCACGTTCTTCAAGAACACGAACAGGCGGGAATTTGCAGTCGAGTAATCGTAGTTGTTGCCGCAGGTGATGAGGGTCATGAGCTGATCGGTCGGCTTTACGCTCACGCCGAATTTGATCTCGGAGCGGCTGATCTGCCCGTCGATCCACTTCTGCACGGTCGCCGTGCTTGCGCCCGCGAGCGGATTCCAGTTGTTGCGCAGAGTGGAGATGGGCTCGTTCGCCTTTACCTCGTACATGGCAAACACTTCCCATTTCTGCGTGCCGTATATCGCGACATCCCAGGTGCGTCCCGAAGAGGACTGATACCAGTTCTGCAGGCTGCTGGACAGCGCCCTTCTGCAATCGCCCGACTGGCACTTTGTATACCCCAGCGCCGCCTCCTGCAGGTGGTGCAACTGGTGGAATATAGTGCCGGAGCCGCGCAGGTTGTGGCCAAACACAATGATGTTCTTTGTCGCGCGGTTATAGAAGGGATAGACGCCCTCGTAGGACTTCTGGCGGTAAATATTGTGCGTCGCGTAATAGAAGTTCGCGCCGTAGAGTATGGGTTCGTCAATATTGGTATTGGGCACCTGAATCCAGCCCACCGTATCCGAATTGGTCTTTTTGGCGCTTGCGATTTTCCCGGCCAGCGCGCCCGTAACAGTCACATTGGAGTTGGAGGCCGGGGCGGAAGCCGTCGCCGTGGGTTTGGGCGCAGGCGTAGCGGCCGTACCGGTTGCAAGCTTCAGGTACGTGCTGCGGATATAGCCTTCCTTGCCGTCGGCGGAAACCTTCCACCATGTAGTATTGCTGCTATCCAATACGGCGACGACAGTCGCGCGCTTTACGGTGCCGATGGTTCCGCCGGTGCCGGCACCGGCCCTGAGCGACGTCGTGGCGGTGACGGTTGCCGTCACCGTTTCAACAACGGCGGTTCCCGTCACTTTGACATATTTGCTGGCCAGATAGCCTTCCTGGCCGTTATACGAAATCTTCCACCATTCACTGTTGGAGGCGTCAAGAACAGTCACCGCGGTACCGCGCGCAAGCTGCCCCTGCGACGCGTAGTTGGTGCCCGGACCGGTGCGGAACATAACGCTGCCGGTGGTGAGAGCGGATTGCGCGGCGGCCAGTGAGGCGGGTGCAAAACAGCTCAGTACGACGGTCAGACAAACGATGAGTGCGAGTGTGCGGATATTCCTGCTACGATGCATCAGACGGATCCCCCTTGAAATTTCGAATACGGCTTGAACCGCTTATTTTCTTTTATTCCCCTTGCCCGCGCGGCTATTCGAAGCGTCCTCTTCGTCAAACTCGAAGGCCGAACGCGGCGCGGTACCTGCCCCCGAACGCTGGCGCTTAACTTTATCCCTGTCGGTCATGCGCAGCGTCAAATAAAACAGGGTACCGACGCCCAGGAGGGAAAGTACGAACATCACGGTGGTAACCGTATGCATCGCAGGGCTGGGCGCGCTGAAATACAGGTAATCCAGTATGCCCTGCGCGGTCATGACAGGACCGACTACCGCGCATAAAACGCGGACGGTTTTATGATACCGCGCTTCCATGCCCTTTTTGACGTTGTCGTTTTTATATATCTGACCTTTGCCCGAAATAGCGGCATAGATCAAATACACGCCCGCGATCAGCTCAAATACGCTGAACAGATTATCCATGCTGTTCCCCCTCAAGAACGTAGCCGGCATTGTGTTCCCTGCGTATTATATCAGCTATAACGAAGCAGGTGCAATGCTGGTTGCGCCATATCCACATTGTTCAAAGAATGTTAATAAAATCAATAAAATTTAGGTCTTTCCGGCGTTGTTTTCGCCAGCGATCAACGTTTTTCCTCAAAAAAGGCCTGCAGCAGCGCCGCACACTCCGCTTCGAGCACGCCACCGGCCACCTCGATGGTATGCAAAAACCAGCCGTCCGTGATATCAGCCACGGAGCCGCAGCAGCCCGCCCGTGAATCGAACGCGCCGAATACGATGCGGGATACGCGGGCGTTCACGGCCGCGCCCGCGCACATGGCGCAGGGCTCCAGCGTGACGTAAAGCGTACTGCCGGCAAGCCGCCCGCCCTCTTTGCGCGCGGCCTCCCGCAGCGCCAGCATTTCCGCGTGCGCCGTAGGATCCGACGCCGCTTCGCACAGGTTGTGCGCGCGGGCGATGACCTTGCCGCGCATCACAAGCACGGCGCCCACAGGTACCTCGTCCAATTCGTAGGCGCGCTGCGCTTCCTCCAGCGCCATGCGCATAAACCGTTCATCCATTGGTCATTCCTCCGATCCGTCGGGTTTACGGGGCTGCACCGGCGGCAGACCGGCCGAAATCCGCTGCACGAACTCCAGACAGTATGCGGCCACAAGGTCGCGTTCCGGCCCGTAGGAGCAGCCGTGCGGCGAATGGTGCAGCAGTATGGTCGTCACATCCGTACTGCGTACGCCATACTGCGCGATGGGTACGCTTTTCATGTCCACGCGGTTGTCCAGCTCGCTCTGCAGTATCAGTATGGGACAAGTGAGCTTGTACAACCCGCCGCGCGTACGCAGTGTAAGCTCATCGAGATCGCGGAGCTTTCGCAGCGGTACGCCGGGATAACCCTGCGCGTACGGGTCGGGAGTATGCCGCGCGCCGCCGCGTTCCGTAATGAGGTATTTGAGCGCGGGCGAAAGGTGCATGGCGTTTCTCAGATACCGCCGCATACGAAACGGCGTACTCATGAGCACCAGCCCGTCGCAATGCCTCTGCTGCGCCGTAAGCGCACAGAGTATGCCGCCCATGGACAGCCCCAGCAGGAATATGCGGGTACAGCCCGCATCCAGGAGCCTGTCGTAAGCTTTCAGCGCGTCGTTCATCCAGACCGCGCCCGTCTGCGCGTCCATATCCCGAAGCGTGGTGCCGTGTCCGCTCAAAAGCGGCGCATATACTGTATACCCCGCTTCGGCCAGTTTATCCGCCACTACGCGCACATTCGCGGGCGTACCCGTGAAGCCGTGCAGCACCAGGCACCCCGTTTCATTGCCCGGATGGAAGAAGGGCCGCGCAAGCTCGTCAAACGCCTCCGGCGACGCATCTCTTCCCTTCATACGACGTCTCTCCCATTTCCCCGGCTGCGCATGTGCCGGTTACTGTGTATTATAGCATCCGCGTACGGACCACGTAAACCGCGGCATACACTTTCCTCCCGCGATTTCAGCAGGGAATTTGCGTCAAAGCATCGCGCCCCGCCATATAGCCGTAAAGCGCCGTCCGCCAATGCCGGCCGTCAAAAAAACGCCCGCAATGCCGTCGGGCAAAGCGGGCGGTCCGGTTATTCCCTAAGCCTATGAAAACAAGTTCACTCAAGCAGCCGCGTCGATGCTCAGCCGCGGCAATCCCTCCGCCTGCTTTCATGGCGGGCAGGCAACTTGTACCCGGGCGACGCGGGTATAGCCCAATTCCAAAAATCGGCCACGTGAAGCGTTTCTCTTTCGCCGATGGGAATCAGCCCCATTGCCTTCCTGAAAGATACAGGGTCTCCCACCCTATCCGACATACGAACATCATACGGAATATACATATTGCCTCCTCCTTTCTGCAACAAGGAAAAACAATCTATCTGTATTGACAATATACCACCACCGCGCGCGTTGAAACCGTTTTTTCACGCTGCTATGCATTTTACAAACGCCTGACGGCAGACCGCTATGCAAACCCGGCGCGGGTCTATATAATAAACATAGACTCATCTCATTTTTATGTACAGCGAGAACGGAGAGAATATGAAGCAAAAGCGTTTTACCAAACCGGAATGGGGCTGGATGATGTACGACTGGGCAAACTCCGCCTATTCCATACTGGTAGCGGCGGTACTTCCGCTTTACGCTTCCGCCATGGCGAAGGCCGCGGGCGTGAGCAGCGTGCAGCATACCTCCAACTGGGGCGTCGCGAGCGCCGTAACGGGCTTCGCCGTCGCCGTATTCGCGCCCATACTCGGCGCGGTGGCGGATTACCGCACGCTGCGCATGCGGCTGTTCACAGCGTTTTTCGCTGTCGGCGTGCTCGCGACGGGGCTTCTTCCCATTACAAACGCGTATATAGGGCTTCTGGTACTCTACGGCATTACGAATTTCGGGTTTTCGGGCGCTAACCTTTTCTATGACGCATTCCTCGTCGACGTCACCACGCCCGAGCGCATGGACAGGGTCAGCGCGCTGGGCTTCGGCCTCGGCTATATAGGCGGCAGTACAATCCCCTTCCTGGTCAGCATTGCGCTCATTCTATTCGGCAAGAAAATCGGGGTGGACGAAACGTCGGCCATGCGCATATCCTGCGTGATCACGGCGGTATGGTGGGCGCTGTTCACGCTTCCCTTCTTCAAACACGTACAGCAGGTCACCGCCATAGAGCCGGAGCCGGGCATCGTGAAAAAGAGCCTGCTGCGCGTATGGGGCACGCTCAAAGCGGCGCGGCAGTATAAGCAGATGTTCCTGTTCCTCATCGCCTATTTCTTCTACATCGACGGCGTGGGTACCATCATCAAAATGGCCTCGACATACGCTGACGCGCTGGGCCTTGGCGCGACGGACATCATACTGGGGCTGCTGCTCACGCAGGTGGTGGCCTTCCCCTGCTCCGTACTCTATGGCAGGCTGGCCGGGCGCTTCGGAGCGCGGCGCATGCTGTTCGCGGGCATTGTGACATATACCGGCGTTTGCGCAGTGGCGTTCACCATGCACAGCGCCTGGCAGTTCTACCTGCTCGCGGGGCTTGTCGGCACGGCACAGGGCGGCATACAGGCGCTTTCCCGTTCGTATTTTGGGCGGCTGATACCGGATAAGCGCAGGGCGGGCGAATTCTTCGGGCTGTACAACATATTCGGCAAGTTTGAAAGCGTAATGGGCACGGCGCTGATGAGCGCCGTCATTACCGCGACGGGCAATGTGAATTACGGTGTCATCCCCATATTGGGCGTGTTTTTAATCGGCGCCGCGCTGCTGGCCATGGTGAAGGACGACCCCCGCAACGCGGGCATCGTTGATGGGAAATGAACAATTAACAATGCAAATGAACAATGGCGGTAGAAATCTCCTGCGGAGATTTCCTTGCATGTATAGAAACGGGCCGCGAGTAATATCGGGGCCCGTTCAATTATTCGAAACCGGTGATATATGGTTATTTATTCCGTCTCACATTCTGCGGTTACCTGAACGATTTGTACGCCACGCTCAGAAAGGGATTGCAGCACTGCCGCATCCGCCTCCGTGTCCGTAACAACACAGGTTATCTGATCGGACGACCCTGAAATAAAATTGTGTTTATTGCCTATTCTCGTGTGATCGGCAAGTATGTATTTTTCACCGGTTACCCTGCTTAACATAAGCTGATTGATAGCGACCTCATGCATGGCGGCAGTGGTAAACCCTTCCTCGGCCGTCAGCCCGCTGCAGCCCAAAAAGGATTTTGTCGCCGTGACACGGCTGAGATTGTTCAATGCAAATTCCCCCACCATGGCTGCCTTTGCCGATCGCACCTCTCCGCCTATCAAAACGATTGTCAGATTGTCCTTCGAACTATAATGAATCGCGTTGCCGTTATTGGTGATTACGGTAACCATTTTAGCCGTAACATACTCCAATATCCGCAAAGCGGTTGAACTGCTGTTAATAAAAATCGTATCCCCGTCCACAACATATTGCGCCGCTTGTTTGGCAATGGAATTTTTATAGATCAGGCTTAAGTCGTTGACCGGGGCCTGCTTATTCTGCTTTGCCTTAAGAACCGCGCCCCCATAATGGCGTTCTATCAATCCCATTTGCTCAAAATAATCAAGGTCTCGCCGTATGGTAAGCGGAGAGGCGCACAACTCCTCTGAAAGTGCATCCACTTTTACCGAACCGCTTTCCTCCAATAGCTGATAAATCTTTTTTCGCCGACTCTCTACCAATCTGCGTGTATTTTTCATGATTTATGTGCACCTTTCTTTCATAGCAGCCTCTATAAGGGCATCCTGTTATACCTATTTTATGAACGTTTTGTTTGTTTGTCAATCCTGTTTGTGAAAATTATTTGCATATTTTAAATATTTATCGGATTAATTGCTTGCATTTTTTATAATCACGACTATAATGAACTTTATAAGGATGGATATAGAACAAATACATCAATACTTTCAAGTAAACGATCATATAAACGTTCATATGTTTGGCAATGGGGTGTCGGAATGTTAAAGGAACTTGTTGAGCAAGGGTTTTGCAGCTTTATTGATCATGCGCAGTCCTGGCAGGATGCTATCCGTATCAGTTGCCGTCCGTTGATCGAAAAGGGGATCGTGGAAGAATCCTATGCGGATGAGCTGATCGACAACGTCAGCGAATATGGCCCGTATATCGTGCTCATGCCCGGATTCGCAATGCCGCATACCATGCAGGGCGCAAAAGGAGCAAAGGGTACGGGAATGTCTTTTCTGAAAGTGAAGGAACCCGTCGTATTCGACCCTTCGGATAGGGATAAGGACGCAGTCGTCTTTTTTACACTCGCCGCGACGGACTCGGATGCACATATCGAAAACATTCGCCGCCTGTGCAATTTGATTTCAGATGAAAATTTGTTTTCGGCACTTTTAAACGCGGCATGCCCCCAGGATCTCCTGGCCATCGATGAAAAATACCGGGCAATCAACGTGGAAAACAACGAATAATAAATTCTGCACAGCAGTCTTTAGAAGGATGGATCAATTGAATTTCAGCAAAAAGCGCCTTGACAGCATGGAGCGATGTTATGCTGCCGGACATGTGACGATCGATGGAGAAGTCCATGCCCTGATGGCCAGCGAGCAGGTGGACGGAATGTGCTGCGCTTACAGCGGCCCCGAATTATCCCGGAGGGAAGTCGTTTGGGAACGAGCCGGGGGCACCATGGCTATGGTCGAGATACCGGGCTCAAACGGACAGTTTTTGGGGGTTCAGAACTTCTTCCCCGGATTTCAATCGGAACAGGCCAAAGTGGTCTGGGCAAAGCGCGACGGTAAAGCGGGATGGACGGTACAGAATTTTCTGTCCCTGCCATTCGTTCATCGCTTTGACATACTGCCCGTCGCCGGGATCCATTATTTTGTCGCGGCAACCCTCTGCGGCTCAAAGAAAGACCGCGAGGATTGGTCGGACCCCGGAAAAATATATGCCGGTATCCTCCCTTCGTCACCCGGACAAAAAATGGAACTGACCCCGATCCTTGCCGGCCTGACCAAGAACCATGGTTACTGGAGGGGGTGCAGCAACGGAATCCCATGCGGATATTTTTGCGCCGACAGCGGAATATACCGAGTTTCTCCACCAGCCGCGCCGGGATGCGGCTGGGATATCAAACACCTGCTGAACGCCGAGGTCAGCGACGCGGCGGTTTATGACTTGAATGGCGACGGCGAGGATGAGCTCATCACGATCGAGCCGTTTCATGGAAGCTGTATCAGGATTTACGGCCGGACCCCGGAAGGATACAGCCCGGTTTACGCCTACCCGGGCGAACACAAGTTTGCGCACGCCCTGTGGGCGGGGAAACTCAGAGGCCGGCCGGCGGCGATTATAGGCCTTCGCCGCATGGACGCGGAGCTTGCCATGATCCGGTATTACCCGGATGAGGGCGTTTATCGCGCGACCGTCATAGAAAGCGGGACGGGCCCCAGCAATGTCGACGTGATACCCGGTATAGATTCCGATATCATCCTCTGCTCGAATAACCTGGCCAATGAAGCGGCTGCGTTTTTTGTAACCGATTAATATTTGCAGGGAGGTTTGCAAACGATCCATGAGCCAAATAGATGAAATCACAAAGGAATCCTGGATACTGGATACTTTTCCCGAATGGGGGACGTATCTGAATGAAGAAATCGAACAGACACACGTCGCTCCCGGAACATTCTCCATGTGGTGGCTGGGCTGTACCGGCATTTGGGTGAAAACCCCGGCGGATTGCAACATCACGGTCGACTTCTGGACCGGCAACGGAAAACGAACCCAGAAAACCAAATACATGAAGGAAACCCACCAGATGGCCAACATGTGCGGGGCGCGGCTTATACAGCCTAACCTCAGGGCTATTCCCTGCGTTCTTGACCCTTTTGCGGTAAAAAAATTGGACGCCGTGCTATCCACGCATTATCACGCCGATCACATCGATGTCAACTTTGCTGCCTCCGTCATGAAAAATGTCGATGGGAATCCCCCGTTTATAGGACCCAGATACTGCGTTGACCTATGGATGAAATGGGGCGTGCCTGAAAACAGATGCATCGTGGTCAAGCCGGGCGATCGGCTTTCAATAGGCGATATCGAGATTGAAGTGCTTGATTCCTTTGACCGCACCTGCCTTGTAACAGCGCCGCCCGAGGGAAAGCTCACAGGCGTCTGCCCGGAGGATATGGACCTGAAGTCCGTGAATTACCTCATTAAAACGCCTGGCGGGACGATCTACCACAGCGGCGATTCCCACTATTCCAACTATTATGCAAAACACGGCAAGGACCACCGCATTGATGTCGCGCTCGGGTCCTATGGAGAGAACCCAATCGGCATTACAGATAAAATGACCTCTTCGGACATCCTCAGGATGGCGGAAGCGCTAAACGCCAAGGTTATGATACCGGTTCATTATGATATCTGGACCAACATGCAGGCGGATCCCGCGGAAATTCTTGCGTTGTACGATATGCGCAAATACAGGCTTGGCTACAAGTTTGAGCCGTTTATCTGGCAGGT
>JAEWWD010000010.1 GCA_023396535.1 Bacillota bacterium | reverse complement strand
TCTCATGTCTGTTGACGCGAACCGTCGTAAGGGGAGGGTAGAAAAGCTCCGCCGCTTCGATATCGTCGTAACCCGCTACCGCGATATCTTCCGGTACGCGAAGGCCGGCTTCCTGGATGGCCTTAATCACGCCGAACGCGATGCTGTCGGTTGTAGCGAATATGGCTGTGGGAATATCGCCGGTTTCAATTAGCTGTCGCATAGCCTGCGCTGCGTTGGCGGGGAATGTACCCCGGATAATGATGGGCGTTCCCTCGATGGGTTGCTGCAAATGGCCGCATAACTGCAGCCTTTCGTTATCCGGCGGTGCATATTTACCCCAAATATCGTTGCTGCGCATAGTCGGGTTGTTGTAAACGGGCAGCCCGTTTTCATGGAGAGCGTCCAGATATGCAAGGTAGCGCAAATAGTAACTCATATGGCTCAGCCGGTCTGTAATCAGGGCGATACGCTTGTGGCCTCTATCGTGAATAAGGTGATTCATAATCGCATATGCGCCGCCGTAATTATCATCCACTATGAATGCGTTGTTCGGCGTGGGCAGCGTATCATTGATAAGTACAAGCGGTATCCGCCGCCGGCGAAATTCCAATATGGCGTCGCGCGGGGAGAATGATATCAGCAGCACCCCGTCTATGCTGTCCTGTATGAAGTGTTCGTCAAACGTGCTGTTTTCTTCGCTCGTGGATGCGAGCATGATATGGTAATCATGTTCCTTTGCTTCCTGGATAGCGCCGTCAATGACGGGACCAAAAAACGTATGGCCCACATAGGGGGTCCCGCCATGCTTGTACATGCAGAATCCCATCACGCCCGAGCGCTTTGTGGCCATGGCCTTCGCAAGGGCGTTCGGCTGAAAATGGTGTTCTTTTGCAATTTGGCGGATACGCTCCTTGGTTTCCTCGCGTACGAGCGGGGAATCGGCAAGCGCCCGCGAGGCGGTTGTTTTGGATACGCCTGCTAAATTCGCGATATCGATTAACCGGGATTTCATATGTATATCCCCCCCTTCAAAAAACAAAAAACACCCTTGCATATATTACGCGTGATGTTATAATGAAAATATAGTTTAAGTTTATCTTTAATTGAAACCGGTTCCATTATAATTCATAAGAGAATTTCAGTCAATCCCCTACGTTATTCTTTCATAATCCTGAACTTCTTCATCCATGAAGTTTGTCGGATTTTTAATTTCTCATTTTTGCAACCGGTTGCATTAATTTTCTAATTCGATTTGGAGGGCACGTTTGGTGGCAGAGTATTTAACGATAACTGCGCATTCCGGATGTGAAGGTACTTTACGGGATTCCATGGCATCCGTTCATACAGGCATTTTATATGGCGCCGACGTTGTTGAAATGGATGTGCGCCGTGACAAAAGCGGTTCTTTGGTGATATCTCATAATCAGCGCGAAGAGTATTCCGGCTGTGCTCTGTTGAGCGAAGTATTTGATGCCGCGCAGGCGGGCAATGTTCGTGTCAACTGCGATATAAAGGAAACGGAAATCGTACATGATGTTCTCGCGCTTGCCGCGCGTAAGCGACTGGGGGAACAAATTACGCTTTCGGGCAGCGTAACGCCGGACTTGCTCAAAGCCGACCCGGCCATTGTCCGGCGCGCCGCGGTGCATCTCAATATTGAAGAACTTCTCAAGGAGTATTGTGTGAAGCGGTTTCCAAACGCGGAGCTTTCAAAACAGGCCCCCTGGGATGTCGTGCAGGCGCATCAGGAGGAACTTTCTTCAAAGCTCGGCGAATTGGTAGAGCAGAGCTTTACTCTGGGGATTCAGGCGGTTAACCTGCCGTATTCAGGTTGGGCGCGGCAATTGTTTTCTTTTGTTTATACGATGGGCGTTCCCATATCGGTTTGGACAGTCAACGACCAAGAGGACATGGAACGTCTGATATCGGGCGGCGTGCTGAACCTGACGACACTCAACGTCAGGCAGGCTTTGGGAGTACGCAAGCAGCTATTAGGCTATTGAAGCCGGGGCGGAGCGGATCAAATCCGGTCGTGCGGCATTTGAAATTCATGAGGAAAGGGTGGCATGTATGAAATACCTGCATCCGAAACGATGGTATCATTTATTGGGGAAGAAGAAATTCTTCGAATTTCTTTTGCTCGTAGCATTTCTTTTGTTTTTCTACGGACCGCTGCTACACATGTTTATGCTGGCGTTCGCCAATAAATATGAAATGCCCGCCGTCCTGCCCCAGGAATTCGGCTTCCAATGGTGGAAATATGTCCTGAGTCAGCCTACGTTGGTGAGTTCTATCTCCCTTTCCTTCCTTATTGCGACTATTACGACCGCTCTTGCCATGCTGATCTGTCTGCCGGCGGCGTATGTACTGGCGCGCTATGATTTCCCGGGGCGCAGAGCGGTTATGTTTTCATTTCTATTGGGCAATGCTTTTCCACGCATCGGTATCTACACCGCGATCGGCATTATTTATTATAAAATTGGCTTGATGGGCACTTTTCCGGGCGTCCTGCTCATTCACCTGCTGGGCACCATGATGATGATGATATGGCTGCCCACCGGCGCGTTTCGCAGCGTTCCGCGCCAGCAGGAAGAGGCCGCGCGCGACGCGGGCGCCGGCCCCATCCGGACATTCCTGCATGTTACGCTGCCCATGTCCTGGCCGGGTATAGCGGTCGCCGCCATGTTCGCGTTCATAGGCTCTCTTGGAGAGAACACGGGTACGCTGCTCGTCGGCCTGCCGACATACCGCACGATGCCGGTTGAGATGTACGGGGTCATACTCGATTATCCGGCGACCGCAGGCGCGGTGTTTGCGTTGATACTGATTATACCGAACATACTGCTCCTGTTCCTGATGCGCAGATATATCGGCGCGGAGACGATTTCCAGGGGCTTCAAGATGGGTCGATAAAGGGGGAGGCGACAAAATGGGCGAAAATATAAAGCTGGAAATTAAGGATATGACCACATTGTACAAGTCCGGCGACGGCGTGCGGAATATTAACCTGACCGTCAATACAGGCGAGCTGGTGACGCTGCTTGGCCCCTCCGGATGTGGCAAAACTACCATACTGCGTACCATTGGCGGCTTCCTGCAGTGCAATTCCGGCTCCATACTGATTGACGGCAAGGAAATATCGCATCTGCCGCCGGAAAAGCGGCCGACGGCTATGGTATTCCAGAGCTATAATCTCTGGCCGCACATGACGGTTATGGAAAATATGTCTTTTGGGCTCAAGCTGCGCGGCATTCCCAAGGACGAGCGCAAGCGTCGTGTCACCGAGATGCTGGAAATCGTCAAAATGCCCGGCATGGAGAAGAAATATCCCGGCCAGATGTCCGGCGGCCAGCAGCAGCGTATCGCGATAGGCCGTTCCTTGTTGCTGCAGCCCGACGTATTGCTGCTGGACGAACCCTTTTCCGCGCTCGACGCAAAAATACGTTCGCAGATGCGGGAAGAACTCCGAAAAATTCAGATTGACCTCAATATCACCGTTGTATTCGTCACGCATGATCAGGAGGAGGCCATGGCGCTCTCCGACCGCATTGTGGTAATGAACAAGGGCAGTTTCGAGCAGATCGGCACTCCGCAGGAGATATACAATCATCCTGTGAGCCGGTATGTCGCGGATTTCATAGGCGAAATGAACTTCATTGCGCAGCCCGACGGCACGACGACTGCGGTGCGGCCTGAGAATGTAACGGTTTCGCACGGCGACGGCGGGGATTTGCGCGGCGTTGTGCGAAACATCATGATGCTGGGCCATTATTGCGAAATGACGTTGGATACGGAAGGCGGCATTGTCAAGGCGTTCATGGACGCTGAGCAGACAAAGGATTTCCGCCGTGGCGAGGATGTTTCGCTTTCATTTAATATCGCACATCGATACGACGAGAAAGTATAAAACCAGCGAGATTAGGGCGCGCCTGCCCTTGCTCAAAAAAACTCAAGGAGGAGAAACCATGAACATCAAGCGTACGATTACATTTATGCTCATCCTGGTGCTTGCAATTTCAGCGCTTGCAGGATGTGCGCAACAGCCCGTTGCTGCCACCCCCGCGCCTGCGGCTACCGCAGCGCCCGCTGCGACGGAAGCGCCTGCACAGCCCGCTGAGAAGCCGAAGATCACGCTTTGGTCGACGGGCTCCCAGAACGTTTCGGACCTCTTTACTGCAATTGTTGCCGCGTATAACGCGCGCCCCGAATCTACTGCGGTCGTGGAACTGCAATTCCTGCTCTCCGGTACCGGCGATACGGCGCTGTATGACCGTCTGGGCGCCGCCTATAAGACTGGCCAGAAGGACGCCGGCTTCGACATCATCGCTGAAAACAGCACGGCGCTGCAGCAATATTGCGACGCCGCGGGCAGCAATGATCTGTTTGTTCCGCTCGACTTCTCCAAGATCCCGAATTACAAGAATGTGCTCATTAAATCCGCGTTCGACAACAGCAAGGTATTGCCGTACCGTGGCACGACCGTTGTGTTCGCCTACGATTCCGCGCGCGTGTCCAACCCGCCCAAGACCTGGGCTGAGCTGACCGACTGGATCAAGGCCAACCCCGGCAGGTTTGCGTACAATGTACCCAGCACCGGCGGGGCGGGCGGCGGCTTTGTGCAGACTGTCGTTTACAAGGATCTTCCGGTAGAATCGAAGACTTCCAACGATCCCAAGTGGAAGGATAGCTGGGGCCCGGGTTTTGAATGGATGGCTGAAGTTCATCCGTATATGTACAAATCCGGCGGCCAGGTCGTATATCCCAATAAGAACCAGGGCACGTTGGATCTGCTCATCAATAAGGAAGTCGATATTATCCCCGCCTGGGCGGATCAGGTGCTTTCCAACCTTGCGTCCGGAACTCTCCCGGATACCGTGAAAATCTACCAGCTTGATCAGCCCCTCAACGGTACGGACGTTGTGTTAGCGCTGCCCTCCATTGGTTCCAATCAGGAGGCCTGCTACGATTTTCTTAACTACATGATCAGCCCTGAGGCCCAGAAGATGTGTCTGGAGAGCATATTCGCCGTCCCGGTCATCGACGCCTCCACGATACAGTCCGACGTTGTGGCCCAGGTATCCGGTTTGGATGTGACCAAATTCTCCGTCATCTCCCTGGGCGATCTGACCAAACAGATGTACCAGAAATGGGATGAGGAAATAGCGACTCTCGGCTAAAGTATTCGTTCGCTAATTACGGGCGGGGCTTTGCCGCCCCGCCCGGTCCGCGTATTAACTGAAAAGGAGGCCACGGCATGAAAAAGCGTACGTGGAAAACCAATCTTTTCATCGTGGCAATGCTATTGCCCGCACTGACTGTGGCGCTGGGCATCATCGTATATCCCATGCTGAACACGGTGGTGAAGAGCTTTCAAACGCCGGAAGGCGCGTTCACGCTGGAAAATTATCGCTACCTGTTCACAAATAAACTCGCCCTCCAAAATATTTGGTTTACGTTCTGGATCACCATCGTAACGGTCGTTGGGGCGATATTCATCTCCTATCTGCTGGCTTTATACCTGCGTTTTACGAATACAAAAATAAGCAAGTTCATAGGTACGATATATCTGCTGCCTCGGTTCGTGCCGGAACTCGTTGCCATATACGCCATGATCACTATAGTGCGTGATTCGGGTTTCCTGAATCGTCTATCCATTCTGTTTGGCGAGAACTTTAAACCGGGGCTGCTGTTTAACGCCAAGGGCATTATCATGATGAACCTCTGGTTCAACATAGCGTTTGCGACTATGATCATTACAGCTTCCCTGGCCGGAATACAGGATTCCATTGTGGAAAGCGCGCGCGACGTCGGCGCGAACAAGTTCCATGTATTTTTCAAAATGATATTGCCCCTTTCCATCAAGGATGTCATGATCGCGATGACGTTCATATTCATGAGCAATATCAGCTCTTTTACCACGCCATACCTGATAGGGCCAAACCACCCGCTGATGCTGGGCGTATTCCTTCGCAGGCAGTTCTCAACATACCTGGAT
>JAEWWD010000306.1 GCA_023396535.1 Bacillota bacterium | reverse complement strand
CGGCCTGCCCGCGGATTTTCGCCTGGTAGGGGCGACTACGCGCCGGCCGGAGGAAATGCCGCCGGCGTTGCGCTCCCGCTGTGTGGAGCTGTATTTCAAGCCTCTGGGGCAGCGGGAACTGGAGCAGGTCGCCGCAGGCGCAGCCGCGCGCGCCGGTTACAATATAGTGCCGGAAGCGCTGTATCGCTGCGCGCTGCACGCGCACAGCGGGCGGGACGCCGTTAACATCGTGCAGCTTTCCTGCGGCATTGCGCACAGCGAGGGGCGAGACCGTGTGGAGCGCGTGGATGTGGATTGGGTGGTGCATACCTGCAATTATATGCCGAGAATGGAATCGCATATGCCCAAGCATCCGCGCGTAGGCTCTTCCAACGGCCTTGCTGTAGCGGGGGCGGGGCAGGGGCTTGTGCTTGAGATAGAATGCGCCGTTGTGCCCGCCTATGATGGTCACGGCACGCTCACGCTCAACGGCATTGTGGAGGAAGAGGAACTGAATCTGCCGGACAGGAAATTGAAACGAAAAAGCACCGCGCGTGGCTCGGTGGAGAATGTCGTTGCGGCGCTTTCCAGGCATATGAAACAGGATTGCTCCCGCGCGCATGTACGTTTCAACATACCGGGAGGCATTCCGGTGGACGGCCCGAGCGCGGGGGTAGCTATGGCGATCGCCCTTTACAGCGCGCTGACCAACCGGGCTGCCGATCATTTGCTCGCTGCTACCGGCGAAATCACTATTTCCGGCGATGTGCGGCCGGTCGGCGGCGTGCGTGAAAAACTTGAAGCGGCCGCCGCGGCAGGCGCAACGCGCGTGATCATACCCGTAGCAAACTGGGAAGACGACTTTGCGGATATAGGTGTGGAGGTGTTGCCGGTGGAGCAACTTGCGGAGGTTGTACGTATCGCGTTTGATGAAGAAACCGCCGCCTTGGGCGATATGGTGGTACCGCTGCCGTCGGCGCAGGAAGCAGCGTTTGCCGCTGCAAGGAAGGAACAGGCTGCCGCGAAGCCGCAGGAGATTGCCTCCGCATTAAAATGCGAAAGGAATTCTGCAGTTCCCCTTCCATAAGATTCACACATTGACCGGCAGGCGCATAACTTGTCATTCATACAGGTACCCGCTATAATGGGTACACGAGGTGAATGGATATGTTGCAAACCCTGCCCGTCATACCGTTGCGCGGCATGGTCGTGCTTCCGGGCGAGATCGTGCATTGCGACGCGGGACGAAAGAAAACGCTTGCCGCCATACAGGCTGCCGCTTCCGGCGATGGAATGGCTTTTTTCTGCACACAGAGGGACGCGCAGGAGGCCGAGCCGGAGAAGGAAGGATTGGCGAGCGTAGGTACCATATGCCGTATCAAGCAGGTATTCCGCATCCAGGGGGACGGCATACATATGCTTGTCACAGGCTTGTCCCGCGCGCATATAGGGCATTTTACCTCCGAAGATCCGTATTTTGAAGCGAGCGTTTACGACATCGCGCAAATAGACGGAGATACCGCGGCGATGGAAGCGCTGCGCAGGCGCGTAATGGAGAGTTTTGCCGAGTTCGCAAAGCTGACTGGAAAACTGACTTCGAGCCAACGCTCTTCTGCCGAAGCCGTTACCGACCCCGGCGAATTTGCGGACGCCGTGGCGGCGCTGGTCATTACCGATCCCGCGGAACGCCAGAAACTGCTGGAGGAAAGCCATGCGCAGGAACGACTCATGATGCTTGCTACCATGCTGTATCGCGAGCTGGACGTATTGCGCCTGGATCAGCAGATTACGCAAAAACTGCATGACGAAATAGAGAAAACTCAAAAAGAGCATTATCTGCGTGAAAAAATTCGCGTCATCAAAAAAGAGCTCGGCGAGGACGACGACCAGGAGGCGGATGCTTACCGCCAGCGTATGGAACAGAAGCAACTGCCCGAAGCGGTCGCTGAACGCCTGAAGAAGGAGATTGCCCGGCTGGATGCGTTGCCGACCGGTTCGCACGAAGCGCCCATGGCCCGCAGTTATATTGAGTGCGTGTTGGACCTTCCCTGGATGGAGCAAACACAGGATAATCTTGATCTCGCGCATGCGCGCGCGGTGCTGGAGCGCAACCATTACGGAATGGAAAAGGTGAAGGACCGCATTTTAGAATATCTCGCCGTACAAAAGCTGATCGGCAAACCCAACGGACAGATATTATGCCTGGCTGGCCCGCCGGGCGTGGGCAAAACATCCATCGTTGCGTCTATCGCGGAGGCTATGGGGCGCGGCTTTGTACGAATGAGCTTGGGCGGCATACGCGATGAAGCTGAAATACGGGGCCACCGGCGCACCTATATCGGCGCGATGCCCGGGCGAATCATAGCGGCTATGCGGCAGGCTGGGTCAATCAATCCCGTTTTGTTATTCGATGAAATCGACAAGCTTGCTTCAGATTATAAAGGCGATCCCGCGGCGGCCATGCTGGAGGTGCTTGACGGCGCGCAGAATTTTGCGTTTAAGGACCATTTTCTGGAGTTGCCCTATGATCTTTCCCATGCCATGCTGCTTACTACGGCAAACGATGAGCAGAACATCCCCAAGCCGCTGTTGGACCGCATGGAGGTTATACACGTACAAAGCTATCTTGCGGAAGAAAAACTGCAGATCGCCAAACTGCACCTGCTGCCCAAGCAGTTGGCCGCGCACGGCCTGAAAAAAGGCAATCTGAGAATTACGGACGGGCAACTGGCCTCCATCATCGGCGGTTATACGCGCGAGGCTGGCGTGCGTGAGTTGGAGCGTATGCTGGCTGCCGTTTGCCGGAAAGCCGCCTGCCTGATCGCACAGGGGCAGACACGTGTTACGATTAACGCGCAAAGGATTACGGAATTCCTGGGTCAGCCGCGTTACAGATCCGATGAAGCGCGGGCTGTGGACGAAATCGGCGTGGTAACGGGCCTTGCGTGGACGCCGGTTGGCGGCGAAACGCTGAGCATCGAGGCGGCCGTTACGCCCGGTACAGGCGCCATACAGTTGACGGGGCATTTGGGCGATGTCATGCAGGAATCCGGCCGCGCGGCGATGACGTATGTACGCGCCCACGCCGCCGAATGGGGGCTGGAACCGGACGCTCTCTCCAAATTGGATATTCATTTGCACGTACCGCAAGGCGCCGTACCGAAGGACGGTCCCAGCGCGGGCATTGCCATGGCGACGGCCGTACTGAGCGCGCTGACCAGAATTCCCGTCCATGCCGATCGCGCGATGACGGGGGAGATCAGCTTGCGGGGACGCGTGCTGCCCATCGGCGGCGTGCGGGAAAAATCGCTTGCCGCTCTGCGTGCGGGCATTACGCGCGTGGTGCTGCCCGTGGGAAACAAGAAAGACATTGAGGAAATTCCCGAACAGATCCGAACCGAGCTGGATTTTTGCTTCGTGGAAACCCTGGATCAGGTGTTCGCGGAAATGCTGACACAGAAGCCGCAGCGAAAAGGCATGCAGGCGGAATATCCCTTCTATGCGGCGCAACCCTGCTCGCCTGGCTGGCAGGCGCAAAAGGGGGCGCAGGCATGACCGATCAAGAACAATTCGCCATCCGGCAGGCGGAATTCTTTACGAGCGTCGGGACAGGTTCGCAATATCCGGAACGGCTGGGAGCTGAAATTGCCATCGTTGGGAAATCCAATGTAGGCAAATCGTCTCTGATCAATTCGTTGTGCAACAATTATAAGCTGGCCAAAACCTCGCAGAGCCCGGGCAAGACAAGGCTGATCAACTTTTTCGTGATCAACCGTTCATTCTATTTGGTGGATTTGCCCGGGTACGGGTTTGCAAAAGCTCCCAAGGATCAGCAGCAGGCGTGGGGCGCCTTGATGGAGCAATACCTGAGCTCCGGCCGAGTGACGCATCTGTTTCTGCTGCTGGATATCCGACATGCGCCTACGGCGGAGGATCGGCAAATGTTCAAATGGATGCTGTATTATGGCGTGCCCTATACGCTCGTCGCTACCAAGGCCGATAAGCTGCCCAGATCGCGAAGGCAGCAATCTGCCAATGCCGCTGCAAAGGCTCTGGGCGCGCCTCCGTATGCGCTGCCCTATTCGGTGCAGGAGGGATTGGGTCGGCAGGAGCTGCTTGAACGCATTTCACAGGTGGTTGCGGATGCAGGTGCGGCGAATGTCGAATAATATTTTTTTGTATGGCCGCATACGGTGCTTGACAGCGTGGGCGGCCTTTCGCATAATAGGATAGGGTTAAAGCTGTTCGGGCGCGCGAGCCAGGCCGGAACGTCCGGCTTTCGCGGCACCGGATACCGCAATGGAGGATGATAGAATGGGTCTGCGCAAGTGCCCCAGATGTGAACTGAACTATATTAAGGATGATGAAAAATATTGCAATGTCTGCCGCCGTGAAATGAAGGGAGAGGCTGACGATTCGGAAGACATGCAGAATATCTGCATAGAATGCGGGGAAAATCCCGCGTTGAATGGACAGGAGCTCTGCGCGTATTGCTTGAGCGAGCGTCGTCGTCGTGAAAAGATGGAAACATTGATGGAGCAGCCCACGCCCATCGCCATGGATATGACGCAACTCGACGAAATCGATGTGCCGCTTTCCACGGATATTCCTACGGAGGATCTGCAGGAGATACACAAGGAATTCGGCGACGGCGAGGACGAGGACGAGTTGGCGGAGGACAGCCTGGCCGACGATGTGGCTGACGATCTGGATGACATCGAGGACGATATTTCGGAGGAAGACGAGTAACGCTTTTTTGCCGGAACAGCGTCTCTGGTCATTGGGGCGCACCGCATGCGCTTCCCCCGTCCGTAAGGAGAAGAAGGCATGAAGGTGTTTGCAATCGGCGACCTGCATTTATCCGGCGGTACGGATAAACCCATGGACGTATTTGGTCCTGCGTGGCAAAACCACGGGGAACGTATCGCAAATGCGTGGGTGGATTCCGTATCGCAAGAGGATATTGTGCTGTTGCCGGGGGATTTTAGCTGGGCTATGCACTTGAACCAGGTTCGGGCGGATATGGAATGGCTCGCTGCGCTGCCCGGCACAAAGCTCATGATACGCGGCAACCACGATTATTGGTGGAATTCTGTTACGCAGGTTCGGGCAGCGTTGCCTCCTTCCATGTTCGTTCTGCAGAACGATTGCTTCTCGTTCGGCGATTTGCATGTTGCTGGTACGCGCGGGTGGATATGTCCGGGCAGCGCAGTGTTCGCAGGAGACGACCAGAAGATATACGACCGCGAGGTGCTGCGTCTGGGCCTTTCGCTTTCCGCGTTGCCTTCGGGAGGGCGTCGCATCGCCATGCTGCACTATCCGCCCTTTAACGAAAACCGCGCGCCTTCCGGCTTTTCCGAACAGCTGGAGCGCGCCGGGGTAGAACTCGTTGTGTACGGGCATTTGCACGGAAGAAGCTGCAGGGGCGGGTTTGAAGGCGTACGCAATGGCGTGGAGTACAGGCTTGTATCAGCGGACCACATAGAGTTTAAACCAAAACTGATATTGGAACTTTAATTAAGATTCAAATAAGCCCGTACGGTTCCGTACGGGCTTTGCATACCTGAGAGAAGCTCTTACTCTATGGCGATTCGTACGGAAGAATGATACTGCGGCGCAATACCGGGCAATGCGACGGCGTCCGTAAACCGCACTTCGCTGGAGTAGCGCTGCAGCAACGACACCACGTTGGATGCCGGACGATTATCCTTCCGGTCGCTGGATACGCATACGACCGTGATTTCAGGCCGCAGCGCAGATATGGCGGCCTCTGTCATGGATTCGCCGCAGGCGTGATGCGGTGCTTTTAACACAGTACAGGGCTCGGGCTGCTCAGGCCAATAACTCGCGTAAACGTCCGCGGCCAGTACGATGCGGCGCCCATGATACTTTAAATGGATGCGGATGCCGGTCAGATTGGTGCACTGCCCGGAAAAATCCAGTTCAAAACGGTCAGGGCTTCCTGCGAGCAGGTTGTCCAGTGCCTGCTGCTGACGATCGTAGAGATGCTCGGGGCCGCATAGTATTTGCGCTTCCAACTCCGGCGTAAAAAGCGCCGTGCTGCTGCGGTCAACGGCTTTGGCGGCGCAGCCCTTCCGCTCGGTCGTCTGCAGCGCATCGATCAGCATGTTCAGCGTTACCACGGAGCTTCGGGCGGTCTTTGAAAAACCGTCCCCGGGCTGCGCGTGCTTGTTCCACAGGCGACGCGGCGGCAGATATGGCGCCCAAAGCGTACCCGCCGTGACGCGTGAAAGCACATTACCGACGCCCCCGATGTGGTCGCGGTGCAAATGTGTGAGCACAAGCAAATCCAGACGAGTGATGCCCTCCTGCTGCAGAAAATCCGCCGCACTGATGCGTTTGGACCCTGTGCCTCCGTCGCCTGTGGAGGTATCTCCGCAGTCTATAAGCATGGAAAAGGGTTTTTCCGGACCCAGTTCGCGGATAAGTATGGAGTCCCCATAGCCGATATTGATGAAATCCAACAGAAGCATGTTACCCAATCCTTTGCCGCAGGCAAACTTTTGCCAGCAGCTTGCAATCAATCACGGAACGTGCTGCGGCAGACCAGTTCCGGCGTCAGCAGTATACGGCTGCGCATGCCGCATAGTCCATTTTGCATAGCTTGCAATGCCGAAAGGGTTATCGTCGCCTGGTCTTCGCCGACAGGCCCCACGCTGCTGAGCCCATGCTTGGGCAGCGCCGCAAACGGCGTATTGCCAAACCCAAGCAGAACAATGCCGTCGCCCACGGGCAGTTGCTTTTCGCGCAGCGCCTGCCATGCGCCTATCGCGGTAAAATCATCCGAGGCGGCGATGGCGGTAGGCGGAGAGTCACTTTCAAGAAGCGCAAGCATTGCGGAATAACTGTCCTGTAAACGGCCGCCCGAAACATTGGCGATCAAAAGCTCCGCGCTTTTCTCCCGCACAACCGTCGAGAAGCCATTCAATCTGTCCGTCACGGCATACGAGCGGGCCGGATAAGAGAGAAAAGCGAGCCTGCGATGCCCCTGCGCAGTGAGACGTTCGGCGGCAATCCTGCCTGCCAGCATATCGTCCATGGCTATATAGCCGAGCGACTCCTCCGGCGTTCTGCAGCCGTACAGCACCACCGGCGAACCGGACTCGACATACAGCTCATGGCTTTCATCGCATACCGGCATGGCGACGATGCCGGAAACGTTTGCATTAAGAAGCGCGGATAGACAGTCGGCTTCCCGCCGCAGACTGTTATCAACATTGCAAACAAGCGCGCAAAGGCCGGCCGCCTGCGCTGCGCGCTTGAGTTTGTCAGCCATATCCGGATAGGCGGGATTGACTGCGTTAGGTATAATGACGCCTATCTTTTCACAATCCGCCGCATATGCCGACGGGTCTGAATGATAGTAAAGCGCTTCCGATATGGGACGGCTATCGGGTCGGTTATCCTGCATGGTGAAGCTCTTGTACCTGTTCTTTCAATAAGGTGTAAACGTCATAGATATCGCTGAGCCTGTAGTCGGGCTCGACCAGCCCGACGTGCTTGACGTCTCTCGATGCGGTCAGGAATGATTGTATCATCATGGTCATGCCAAAACCGACATTTTGGGGACCGATGATGTCGCGAGAAAGCGTATCCCCCACGTATACGCAGGTTTGAGGCTCGACATTCATTTGCCGCAGTGATATACGGAAAATATTCGGGTGCGGCTTGCGATAGCCGACGATACTGGACAAGGTGACGTCTTCAAAATACGACCGGATATTATATTCCTCCAGCGTATCGAATACCTGAAAAAGGCTTGCCGTATTGCTGATAACGCCCATACGCAGCCCCAGGCTGCGCAATCCCTCCAGCATCTCCGGGACGCGGGAACGCATTTTGCGGTCAAAATATGTGATCTCCCACATATGCGCGAGTTCTTCGGATATGGGGATGATTTTTTCTTTATTGATGGAAAGGCCGTTGAGGGCATAATCCGGCCATATCTGCTCGGGCTTGAGTTCTGTACAGGTAGCCTCGCTATATGCCTTATATCGGGCCATGCCGGCGCTGACGGATTCCCACAATTGATCGATGCCCATATCTGGCATGAGATCGTGCCGCCGCAGTATGTCTATAATACCTTCGGCGGTTCTGCGCATGGTCTTTTGATCAGAATACAGGTCCTCTATAGTGCCGCCCATGTCGAACAGAACGGTATTGATCATAGCATTCACTTCCTCTTCCATCTCGGTAATTCTTGTACCGGGGGTTCTTTTTTCTTGCGCTTTATGTACAAATACGCGCTGCATCCGCCGCCGAGAATAAGCGGTGCGGGGACGATCATACCATACAGGCTCAGGAATACGCCCCGGTCCCCGCTCTGCAGCGTGATGAGCAGATAGATAAGCACGAATAGGCTGAACAGCAGCAGCCAGACATAAGCGCCGGGTATCAGCCGTTTATCCCTGAATATAAAAAACAGGGAACAACACAGAATGGACCCCGCCAGAGCGGGCAAGGCGCTTTCCGCAAAGGATGCGAGGGCTACGCCATAGCGCGCCGCAAGCATGCTTTCGAGAGGGTCGATCAGCATCAGGTACGATAATCCGTATATGGCCATGAACAGCAGGCTCAGAGAAAAGCTGTTGACAATGAGCGTGCTTTTGAGCTTCCCGTTCTTTGTAAACAGGAAGATGTTCCAGAATTTATCTGCTTTTGATTCTTTTTTTTCGGAAGTCCGGTTGTTTTCCATGAAGTCTCTCCGTTTGCTTGAAAAGGGGCGGGCAGCGGCTTGCTGCCCGCCCTGTTACAAGGCTTCGTTCAGAAATTACATGTTCGGGTTCTTATCCAGCCAGTAGATCCAGAACTCCTGAACATCGAGGAATATATCGTAAACGCCCTTCATGTCGCCCACGATCGCACCGCTGTCCGCGATGGAGAACGGGTTGTTGGGATTGGTGTAATCGTCGCGGATGGACCAGTTGCCCTGCTTGGTGAACGGCTCAAAGCCCTTGCCCTGGCCGTCAGCCTCGCCCATCAGGTAACGGATGAACAGGCGAGCGCCCGCCGGGTTATCGCAGCCGGTAACCACATACAGGTAATTGCAGTTCTGCACGTTGGCAAACGGGGCAAGCTTGCTGATCCATTCGATGGTGTAACCGTTGTCCTCACGGTTGGTGATCTTACCGGCGGAGCAGAAGCCGAGCGTCGGGTTATTGGGGTCAGTTGCGGCGTTGACGGCTTCTACGATTTCATCGCCATCCTCAATAAACGTCAGCTTGAGCTGGGAGAGGCGGTAGAGGAACTCATAACCGGCGTTGTTCTCGGGTACGTTTGTCGTCTGGGAAGGATCATACGTATATTCGATAGGCTTTCCGTACTTCTCTTCATACGCTTTAGCAAACTCATCGCCATGCAGTATGCAGTTTGCGTAGAAGGTCAGGTAGGTGGAGTCGGAGCCGAGGTCGGAGCAGACGATGTTGTATTTCTGTTTGCCGCTATCGTCCACTTCCACCATATCCCACCAATTCGTAATCGGAGCGCCGTCGGGGAATGCAGTGGTGTTATAATACCACATGTTCAGGCTGGCATAGAATGGCATGCCGTACTTGAGAAGGTCCTGATTGACGATATGGGAGCAAATGTCCGTGGGATAATACGTCTCAAGGTAGCCGAGCGGATAGAAATCGTAGTAGATTTCACCGTTGCCGTCCTTGCATTGCAGGATATCGGCATTGATGTTTTTGGACTGGGCTTCGATTTCAAGCTTACTGACCGCTTCGGTCTGGTCGAGGTCTATGGCTTCCGCCTTCAGATCAGGATACTCCTCCATGAACGCTTCGCAGGTTTTCTGCATGCGGCTGGAAATGGTGTAGACGGTAATCGTGCCGCCTTCCGCCTTTGCCTGCTCATAAAGTTCTTCCTTGGTCATGTCGTTCCACTTGTCGTCGTTGACCACATTGCTGGGCGCCTCGGTGGCGGCGGGGGCCGCCGAATCCGCCGGAGCGGCTGGTTCCGCGGCAGGGGCCTGGGTCGCTGCGGGCTCCGCTGCAGGCTTGGAGCAACCGGTGAATGCCAGCGCGCAGGTCATAAAAATGGCGAGAACGAGAGCTAGAGTTTTCTTCATGACTGTTCTCCTTTCTGGTTCTGTGGCGTTATTCATGCGGTCATACCGCAAGCTTAATCAGTTTCTCACTCTTGGCGTCATACACGTTAAGCTTGTTGGAGTCAATGGTCAGGTAGACTGTTTCGTTGATTTTGTATTCCGCAAGGCCGATCTGTTTGGAAAGGAATTCGTCCTCGCCGACCGTCAGCGTAACCAGCGTTTCGGAACCGGCCGGCTGGCTGGCATATATGGATGCCTCGATGGCGTCGGGGGTGGACTCGCGATCGATATGCACCTGTTCCGGGCGCAGACCGAATACGCATGGGAATTCGCCGGAGGGGACGGGGTTGCAGGTCATATCTTTCTTGTTGTAACGGAATGTACCTATGGCGCAGGTTGCGGTGAGGGTGTTGCCGTCGAAGGAGGCGGTCCCTTCCAGAAAGTTGATGCGGGGGTTGCCTATGAAATCCGCCGCGGTGAGGTCGGCGGGGTTCATATACAGCTCCATGGGCGACGCGACCTGGCTCAGCACGCCCTGTGCGAACAGCGCGATTTTTGTGGACATGGTAAGCGCCTCTACCTGGTCGTGCGTAACGTAGATGATGGTCGTACCCATTTCGCTGTGCAGGCGCTTAAGCTCGGAACGCATGTCCACGCGAAGCTTGGCGTCGAGGTTTGAAAGAGGCTCGTCGAGAAGCAGCAGCTTGGGTTCGGACGCTATGGCACGAGCGATAGCGACACGCTGCTGCTGGCCGCCGGAAAGCTCATTGGGGTATCGTTTTTTATATTCCGCTATCCGCACGAGTTTGAGCGATTTCTTCACCTTGGCGTCGATCTCTTCGCGGGAGAGCTTTTTGATTTTCAGCCCGAACGCGACGTTTTCGTACACTGTCATATGCGGCCACAATGCATAGCTCTGGAAAACGAGGTTCAGCTCGCGCTTGCTGGGCTCTTCAAAATAACCGTCGTCGCAGTTGATGACTTCGCGTCCGTCTATGTACAGCTTGCCGTTTTGTGGCTTCTCCAGGCCGGATACAACGCGCAGCGTCGTCGTTTTGCCGCAGCCGGAAGGTCCGAGCAGCGTCATAAAATCGCCGTCCTCAATGACAAGGTTGAGGTCCTTTAAAACGTGGTTATCCCCGAAGAATTTGTCGATATGCTGTAACTCTATTCTGCTCATTGCTTATTTCCTCACTTTCTGTCTCTCAATCGTCCATTTGCAGGTTCGGCGTCAACCCCAGCTCTTGCCGATGTCGGCTTTGCCGAACTTATGGGCGAGCCAATAGGATACGAGCACGAACAGAAGCACAC
>JAEWWD010000199.1 GCA_023396535.1 Bacillota bacterium | reverse complement strand
AGTATTTATCGCTTATATTGCTGTTGTATGCATTTCTCCAATATATCCACCGGATGTTCCCGGGCGCGCTGCACCGTTATGCGCTGAATATCTATACGGCGCTGTGCGGAGTATTTGCCGGAACCATTCTTTTTTCTGCGCCCCTGTTCTACACGCGTTTCATACTCCCCTTCCAGATCGGCACGGCAGCGGTTGGCGTCTATTTGCTGGCAGCACTTCTATGGAACATCGCCCGCAACAGGGATAGCAGGCACGCAGAACACGGCCTCATACTGACCGGCGCTGCCGCTTTCATCGTACTTTCGGCATGGGACATCCAGACACACCGCGCCGGCGGATTTGCGCTGGGACTGGGGCTTGCGGAAACAGGCATGCTGGTTATGACGGTCGCCAGCATGCTTGCGCTTGTACTCCGGTTCTCCCGGACCGAAAACGAACTGAATCTTGCGCGAAAAAAAGAGCTGGAAATGCAGGAAACAAACCGGTTTCTGGATAGAATGAGCCGCATGAAATCCGATTTTCTCGCCAACATCTCGCACGAGATGCGCACGCCGCTCGCCGTGATGGCCGGCTATGCGGGCCTGACCTCTCTGCAACTGCAGAAGGGTTCTATCGACGACGGAACGCTTCAAAATCTCGCGACAATCAAGCGCGAGGCGATCCGCCTGGCGGAACTGGTGGAACAGATCAAGGATGTATCCCTTGAAAAGGACCGGCGGCTTTCCCTGCAGGATATCGGCGCATATACCATACTGTACCAAACGGCGGAATTTTGCGCCCCGATATGCACAAAAAACCGGAACAGCCTTGTCGTCGCGGCCGATACCGACGAGGGACTTACGCTGCACGTAAACGCCGAAAGCATATTCCAGATACTGGTCAACCTCGTCGTAAACGCCAACCGGCATACGAAGGAAGGATCCATCATACTCGGCGCGCACACTACCGAATCTCCGGGCTTTGCCGAACTCTTTGTGATAGACAGCGGTTCCGGCCTCGATGCGCAGGTTTTGCCGCACCTGTTTGAGCGGGGATTCAGCGGGGACGGCGGCTCGGGCCTTGGGCTTTCCATTTGCAAAGAGATTGTAGAGGAGCACGGCGGCACCATTCGCATAGAAAGCGAGCCGGGGAAAGGGGTCGGCGTTCATTTTACCCTCCCCTGCGCAAAAGGAGAAACAGAGCATGTATAAAGCGGATATTTTAATCGTAGAAGACGATGCCGATATTCTGAGGGCAAACCGCACGGCGCTGGAATTGGAAGGCTACCGAGTCGCCACGGCGGATACATTGGCGAAGGCGCGGGCTGCCGTGTCCATATCTCCGCCCGACCTGATTATACTGGATATCCTTCTCCCGGATGGAAACGGGCTGAATTATTGCGAAGAGCTGCGCGGCGCAAGCGGCGTCCGCATACTGTTTTTAAGCGCGCTGAATACCCGGAACGACATACTCGCCGGACTGCGCGCCGGCGGGGATGATTATATATCCAAGCCCTATGATATCGACGAACTGCTCCTTCGGGTGGAAGCGCTGCTTCGCAGAGGCAGACTCATTCGAGGAGCGGATGCCCCCCTGCGTTTGCGAGAACTCGAAATGGACCTTACTTCGCGCCGCGCTACGCTCGGCGGCAAAGACATTTTGCTCAAACCAAAGGAATTTTCACTTCTTTTTCTACTGGCGCGGCAGCCGGATTGTATCATTTCGGTAAATGAACTGTATGAGCGGGCCTGGGGTATGCAATCGGTTGATGACGCGTCCTCCGTAAAGGAGCATATTTCACGCATCCGCGCAAAGCTTTGCGGCAGCGGACTTTCCATCGTTTCACAACGGGGACAGGGGTATCGGCTGGTGGCCGCGGTAACGCCCAAGGTTGCCAAAAGTTGACCTCGAATAGTGTCGGCTTTTGTTATACTTTCATTTGGGAACATCTCAAAACATGCGTTTTAGTGCAAGAATATAGCCGTTTTGCTAAGTAGTGGGGGGTATCTTATGAGAAGAGGTTTGGCATTCGTATTGACGTTGTGTTTGGCGTTCGGACTGCTGCCGCAGACTTCGCTTGCGGCGGGCGGGGACGCTTTCTATATAGGCAATGCCATACACTACGCCAATACGGACGATTCGCTGTCGTTAGGTGCGCCGCTGACAACCGCAGTGGACAATATCACGATGGAAACGTGGGTCAAGGCCGAAACGCTTTCCGTCGGCGCGCCGAATATCCGGATTATGTACAACGGAAACAGCGGCCCGGATGGATACGGCATCTACCTGACAGGAGCGAATAAGAATCCCTGCATTCTTATAGGACAAATCGGCTGGCTTATCGCACAAGGCGCGATGCTATCCGTTAATCAATGGTATCACCTGTGCGCCGTCCGATCCGGCGGCGTTTGGCATCTCTATATCAACGGCGTGGAACAGGCGCTGACCGGAATAGACGCTAACATTTACACCACGCCCCATACGCCGACCGGCGGGTTTTCCATCGGAAACAACGCCGCGGTTCCGGAAAATTTCACCGGCTGCTTCGACGAGGTGCGTTTTTGGACGGTCGCCCGGTCGGCGGAGCAGATCAGGGATTCCATGTATGCACAGCTTTATGGAAATGAAGCAGGGCTTCTGGCATACTATAATTTTGAATCGACCGCCGGCTTTACCGTAACGCCCAACGGGGATAACAGGGGCGTCAGCAGCGTGCCGAATATGGCCGCGGGCGGTGGGTACGATCTGACAGTATCTTATTCACCCGGCTTTGAGCTCATCGGTTCTTCCTCCAACTTCGTAAACAGCGTAGCGCTGGGCACATTCGGCTTTTCAGGCGCTTCTTACTCGGCCCGGGAGGATGCGGGCACGGTTTTGACCACTGTAAATAGAACGGGCGGAAGCGAAGGATCGGTCACGCTCAATTACAGCACCTCAAACGGCACCGCTCTGGCCGGCACGCACTATACCGCGACGAACGGCAGCATCACATTCGGACCGGGCGAAACCAGCAAAACCATATCCGTACCCATTATGGACAACGGCACGGGCGGAATGGATAAGAGCTTTTCCCTGTCGCTCACAGGACCCGCCGGCGTCACCGTAAGCCCGGCCTCCGCGACGGTGACCATCACCCCCCGCAGTACCGTAGACATATCCGCCCTATCCGGCATAACCGCGCCCGCTACTCTCGGTATACCCGCCACCGCAATCACAGGGACGGCGCAGTATACCGGAACGGTCACATGGTCGCCCAATCACGCGACATTTCAGGCCGGAACGGTGTATACAGCCACAATCGTTTTGAGCTATGAACCCGGGTATACGTTCAACGGCGTACCGGAAAATTACTTTACCGTTTCCGGAGCGTCGGCAACCAACAGCGCCAATTCCGGTACCGTTACGGCGGTGTTCCCCGGCACACCCTTTGCCGCACCCGCAGCCGGCGAAGGATATACCCTCGATTACGCCGCAGAAACCATTACCGTGCAAAGCGGTTACGAAGTCAGCGCGGCGAGCAATTTCGCTTCCCTGATTCCCTCCGGTTCGAGTATTTCCGGGTATCTGGGAACGACGCTGTACGTGCGTAAGGCGGCAAGCGGCGCTATTCCCGCAAGCAGCGGGACAAGCTTTTCCGTAGCAGCCCGCCCGGCCACGCCTTCGGCAGTGTTTGACGCCGCGGCCATGATTCTGAGTAACGTAAACAACGCCATGGAATACAGCCTGGACGGCGGCGGAACGTGGACGGCGATCTCCGGCTCCTCCGCCACGCTTGCAGGCGTAACCGCGGACGGCGATATCCGCGTGCGCGTCAAGGCAACAAGTTCCGCGCCCGTCTCCCTGATACAGGTAATCGACGTAGCGCCGCAATCCGCGCCCGCTGCCCCGGCGATCGACTATGCCGCTGAAACCGTCGCCACCACAACAGCGCTCGAATACCGCATCGGCGCAGGCGCGTGGACAGCCTGCGCGGCGGATATGGGGTTTGCCGACCTCAGCTGGACAGGCTCCGCCCTAACGGTGGAATTCCGCAGCAAGGCAAGCGGGTCCGCGCTGGCAAGCGACGCCGTCAGCATCACGATAGCCGCACGCCCCCTTGCTCCTACAACGGCGGCGTTTGACGCGGCAACGTCCATTCTTTCCGGCGTTACAACATCCATGGCCTATAGCCTGGACAACGGCGCAACATGGACGAATTGCACAAGTTCTTCCTTCACGCTTGCAGGCGTCACGGAAGGCAATGACATCCGCGTACGCCTGCTGGCGACCGGATCAGCGCCCGTCTCCGCTGCGCAACTGATCGATCTATCCAAAGCCGCGACACAAGCGCCAGCTATCGATTATGCGGCAGAAACCGTGGCTACCACAACAGCGCTCGAGTACCGCGTCGGCGGAGGCGCATGGACAGGCTGTACTGCAGATATGGGCTTTTCCGATTTCGGCTGGTCAGGTTCGGCTCTTATCATAGAGTTCCGCGCCAAAGCATTGGGCGCAATTCTCCCCGGAGATATTGCAAGCGTCACCATAGCGGCGCGCCCTGAAACGCCTGCCGGGTCGTTCGATGCCGCGGCCATGACGTTATCCGGGGTAAACGGTACAATGGAGTACAGCCTGAACGGCGGAGTTAACTGGACGGCCGTTTCCGCCGCTTCCGTAACGCTCAGCGACGGCGTAACCGCCGTGGATGATATTCTTGTGCGCGTGGGCGCGACAGGCACCGCCCCCGCCTCCCTGCAGCAACGCATCGATATATTGCAGCAAGCCGTAACGCCCGGGACGATTGCGATCGATTATACGGCCGAGACCGTCGGTACAACAACCGGGCTTGAGTACCGCACTGGTTCCAACCCGTGGGCCCCCTGTTCCGACGGCATGGCCTTTTCCGCTCTGGGATGGACCGGCAGCGCGTTAACCGTAGAGTTCCGCGCAATAGGCACTGCCGACACAGTGCCTGGAAACCCGATCAGCGTCACGATCGCAGCGCGTCCCGGTATGCCCGCCGCCGTATTCAGTTCCGCAACGATGACGCTTAGCAGCATAACGAGCGCCATGGAGTACAGCTTGGACGGCGGCTCAACTTGGGAAGCCATCACTGGCACCTCCGCAACGCTTTCCGACGTGACTGTGGACGGAGATATCCGTGTTCGTGTAAAAGCGACAAACGAAGCGCCTGCATCCCTGCTACAGGTAATCGACATTGGCGAGCGGGCAGATGCCCCAGAAGCGCCCGCAATCAATTACATTTTGGAAACGATCGCTACCACGACCGGTCTTGAATATCTCAACAGTTCCGGCGAATGGACGCCCTGCACCGACTCGATGGCTTTGAGCGCGTTCGGGTGGGACGGCAGCGCATTGAGTGTCTATTTCCGCACAAAAGGCAGCGATACCGCCGTGGCCAGCGGCTCCGTCAGTGTGACCATATCCGCCCGCCCCGCCCCGCCTGCAGGCGTTTCGGCAGTGCCGGAAAGCTACACCGGCGCCGGAGACGGCCAGCTAACGGGCCTGGACACCTCCATGGAATACGATGCCGGTTCAGGCTGGACCATATGCCCGGCGGGCAGTCTCACCGGCCTTGTACCCGGCGCCTATCTGGTACGCTATCGGGCGACCGCAGAGCAGTTCACGGGTTCTGCCGCGACGCTGACGGTTCCGGCCGGCGGAGCGCTGCATACCATAACGGCACAGGCTGGCACAGGCGGCAGTATCAGCCCGAGCGGTTCCGTTTCCGTTGTGGACGGCATGAGCCAGACGTTCGAAGTCACGCCGGACGCGGACTATAAAATTCAATCCGTTACCGTGGACGGAGCGGATCAGGGCGCTATCTCTTCTTACACATTTGCCGATGTGACGGGCGATCACAGCATCAGCGCAACTTTCCGTTACGCGGCCGAAAGTACGTACCGATACCATACGCTGACCGACCGGGACACGGGCCTGATGATTTCGGGTACCGGCATTCATCAGGAATCGGAATTGATCGTCGATGATTTGGATTTGCACGCAAGCGGAGCGTGCGCGGCATGCGACCATATACGCGCCTGCATGTTGGATCATGCGTATACCATACTCTGGGGGCAGGAAATCTCGCTTTCGCGCGGATTTGTCCGATCGCTGACCATAACAATACCTGTAGACGCGCGCTACAATGGTATGCTTGCCACCGTCGTACATTGCGACGACGGCATACTTGAGACGATTCCCGCCGTCATAACCGACGGAGCAATACAAGTTCGGCTTCATAGCCTCTCCCCCATCGCCGTGTTCCTCTATGCGCCGGATATTCCGGCCGATATTCCCAAAACGGGCGACAGCGGATACCCGCTTGGGCTGATTTGCGCGATATCCGCAGCTGCACTCTGCGCGCTGTGTACGTTAAGAAAAAGGCCGCGAAAGGCGGCCCAGTAAAACAAAACAGGCGGCCCTTTGCGGCCGCCTTAACTTTTCTCTCTTCTTACATGCTCCGCCGGCGCGGCGCAGGCGCATGCCGCGTATATTGGGGCGGCCCCCGCTTTTCTGAGCGCCGCGGCGCAGGCGGAGAGCGTACTGCCCGTCGTCACCACGTCGTCCACCAGCAGCAGCGCGCGTCCCTTTGCAGCGGGCGAGGCCACAAACGCGCCTTCCACGTTCTGTGCGCGCAGGCCCGCGCTGAGCCCCGCCTGCGCGGCGGTATCGCGAACGCGCGCAAGCAGCGCCTGTTCAGCGGGAAACCCGTACCGCTCGGAAAGCATGCGCGCAATCAGTCCGCTCTGGTTATAGCCTCGTTCACGCTGCCGCCGTGCGGACAGCGGAACGGGTACGACGGCGTCCACGCGCCAGTCCTGCGGCAGTTGCATACAGGACGCAAAATGCCAGGCGAGGTATTTCGCGCCGCCGTACTTGAACCGGTACACAGCCGCGTGCAGCGGCTCTTCATACCAGAACGCCGCGTATAAGCCGGACATGCCCGGAGGGCCGTCCAATACGCCTGCCGTATGAATACGCGCGGCGCATTCTTCGCACAGCCCGTGTTCGTCCACCCGCGCCTCCCGGTTGCAGGCGAAACACGCGACGTCGCGCGGATACAGCGCATCCAGCAATTTCCCCAGCACGCTGTTCATACGTCTTGTTCCTGCAGCAGCAAAGGCGCAAGCTCCGCCATGCGTAAGCCCATGGCGCTGTAACGCCTGCGCATGCGCTTGTTTTCGACCATTTGCATGACGCTGTCCCACCGGCCCACGATGAGCACCTGCCTGCGCGCGCGCGTGACGGCCGTGTACAGCAGGTTGCGCGTCATCAAGATAGGCGGGCCTGAAAACAACGGCAATATAACGATAGGAAATTCGCTGCCCTGGCTCTTGTGTATGGATATGCAGTAGGCGAGCTCCAATTCGTCCAGCTGGCTGAACGTGTAGCTCGCCATACGTTCGTCGTCAAAGAGCACATCCAGAGTCTGTTCGGACATATCCATGCGGTATATGGTAC
>JAEWWD010000090.1 GCA_023396535.1 Bacillota bacterium | reverse complement strand
CATCACGGCCGCCATGGAGACCACCGCGCCCACGGAGACGTTGTTCTGCGACATGAGTATGACCCATGTCAGACCAAGCGCCGCCAGCAGCAGCGTGCAACTGTTACGGAGGATTGCGAGCAGATTGTAGCTGGATAGGAACCGGTCGGACATCAGGCTGAAGAAGAGAATGAGCAGCAGGTCGCCTATGGCGATGCCGGGGATATTCATTGTCCTTGTGAATTGCCTCGCGGCGCGCAGGCTGTTCAGGATGGCATTTTTCGCAGTCTTTTCGGGCATTTATTCCGCCTCCCCTCCGCCGACGGCATAGCGCATGATGCGCTCCTGCGTCAGCTCGTGCCTGTTGAGCTCGCCGGTAATCTCCCCGTCCTTCACGACGTATACCCTGTCGCTGATACCGATGACTTCGTTGAGCTCGGATGTGATCATCAGTATGCCGTAGCCCTGCTGCACCAGAGAGTCGAGCAGCTTGTAGATTTCGCTTTTGGCCCCGACGTCGATGCCGCGGGTAGGCTCGTCGATAATCAGGAATTTACAGCCGGTTTCCAGCCACTTGCCTATGACGACCTTCTGCTGGTTGCCGCCCGAGAGCTCGCCGACGATTTTATCGGCGTTGGGCGTCGCGATGCGCAGATCGCGGACATATTTCGCGCCTATTTCATTCTCCGTCCTGCCGTGCAGAATCCCCGTTCTAAAAGTCTTCTTCAGGCAGGCGGCGACCAGATTCTCCTTGATGGGCTCCTGCAGCACCAGCCCTTCTTTTTTTCGGTCCTCGGGCAGAAGGCCCATGCTGTATTCAACGGCTTTGGTCGGCGTGATGCGTTTGATCGGCCTGCCGTAAAGCGTAAAGCCGCCCTTATCGATGGGCTCGATGCCAAATACGGCCTTGGCGATTTCCGTACGGCCCGCGCCGATCAGACCGGACAGGGATACGATTTCGCCCTCTCGCACCTTTATGCTGACGTTGCGAAACCGAAGACCGCTCAATTCCCGCGTTTCGAATATGACGTCGCCGGGCTCGCGGTAATTCCGTTCGTACATTTTTTGGATTTTCCTGCCCACCATCATGGAAATCAACGTGTCGAGTTCGGCGTCGGCGGCGTTCACCGTATCGATATACTGGCCGTCCCGCATGACCGTCACGCAGTCGCCGACGCGCTTGATTTCATCCATACGGTGGGAAATATAGATGATCGCCGTATTGTTTTTCTTCAAACGTTCCACGATCTCAAAGAGCTTGGTGATCTCGCGGCTGGTCAGCGAGGAAGTCGGCTCGTCCATGATGACGAGCTTCACTTCCTGTGAAAGCGCCTTTACGACTTCCACCATCTGCTGCTGCGCGATGCTGAGGTTTTTGACCAGGGTCTGCGGGTCCATATCCAGGCCGAGGCTGTCCATCAGCGCGCGGCTGTCCGCGATCATTTTCTTCTCGTCGACAATGCCCCTCGTGCCCTTGCGCACAGGCTCATGCCCTAGATAGATGTTCTGCGCGATGGTCCTTTCGGGCAGAAGGTTCAGTTCCTGATGGATCATGCTGATACCCGCCGCCATCGACTGGCGGACGTTCGTGAAACTGACTTCCTTTCCGTCGTACCAGATGGTCCCCTCGTCCCTTTGGTATACGCCCGATATAATTTTCATCAGCGTGGACTTGCCGGCCCCGTTTTCGCCCAGCAGAACGTGTACCTTGCCCTTTTCGCAGGTCAACTGCACTTTATCCAGCGCGAGCGTACCCGGAAACCGTTTTGTGATTCCGGTCATTTTGAGAATAACGTCGGAGTCGCTGACTGTCACTTTGTTACCCCCTTGTCTTATATTCCGGCCTCATCATCCGTCAGGTCTGTTCCGTTGAGCCCGTTGAACCGTTCGTTCACCAGTATCAGGGAAGAAGAATCCCGGCAGCTGAGCCCCTGCGCCGCCAGCGCATGGTACATCTGCATGGCGGCCGCCGTTAACGGGAGGCTGGCGTCGGCCTGCTGTGCAAGGTCCGTCGCCATTTTCATATCCTTGTGCATGTTATAGCCGGTTGAAGTCGGCGTGAAATCCCGCGCGCGAACCGCGTCCGCCTTATAGCGGATCAGCGGAGACGCGGCGGCGCTATCCGCGATCAGGGTGATCATCGCATCCCACTCCAACCCCAGCTTTTCCCCCAGCACCAGCGCTTCACAGAAGGATTGCAGAGCGTGCCCCAGCATCATGTTGATGACGATCTTCATGTACCGGGCGGCTTCCCCCTGCCCCAGGTAGGTCTGCCTGTTGCCAAGTACGCGAAAATAGGGAAGACATTTTTCAAAGTCGGCCCGTTCCCCTGAGACCATAATGCCCAGCGTGCCGTCACTTGCGAAATGGGTACTGCCGGTAACGGGCGCGCGCAGCAACCTGCCGCCTGCTTTCTCTAAGAGCCGAGCAGCCTCGGCGGAGGAATTAGGGTCAACGGTGCTCATATCCACCAGCAGCTTTCCGGATAAATCCGCCTTCGCCAATCCTTCCGGTCCGCCGATAATCTGCAGCAGTATTTCTCCGTTGGGGATCATGGAGAATATCACGTCCGCGCCTTCCGCAACCGCCCGGGGGGAACATTTCAGGCAGCATCCGGTATCCTCCGCAAAAGGGGAAAGATCGCGCCGCCCCGAACCGCAGACGTCGACTGTATACCCGGCCTGCCGCAGACGGCGCACCATGAGGCTTCCCATATTGCCCACGCCGACCCAGCCAATACCGGAAGCGGATTTCTCCTTGTCCATACTAGAGCGTTAAAACGACTTTCATCGTTCCCTCCGGATTACCGGCGACGGAGAATGCCTCCGGAGCTTGCGACATGGGATAATAGTGGCTGATCAGCTTGCGAGCCGTCTCGGGATGCGTTAAAAGGACCTCCATTGCCTCCTGAAAGTCGCCTGTCCCGCCGATAGAGCCGATCAGCGTGAGCCCCTTTGTTACGATGAGTTTCTGGGCGATTTCGGCCTTGGCGATCATGCCGAGGCAGCCGAGTATGCCGCCGGGCTTGACATAATACAGAGCGTTGGCGAAAACCGAGGCCACGCCGGTGGTTTCAATCACGATATCATATTTCGCCGCGGCGTACAGGGAAGCATAGTCCGCGCCTGCCGGCGGCTTAAGCTCTTCCGGGGAGGGAATATGCGCGCCGACGGCAGCCGCGATCTGCTTCCTGGAATTGGCCAGGTCAAAAAGATCGATCTGCACGCAGCCATGCATGTTACGCAAAAGCATCACTGCGCTCATACCGATGACCCCGCCGCCCAGCACCAGTATCCGCTTTTCGCGCAGGTCCCCGTCCAAACATTTTCGCACCCTGCGCAGAAGGTGCGCTGCCACGGCGACCGGTTCCGAAAGGCAAAGGAGTTCCTGCTCCATTCCCTGGGGGGCTTTATAGAGGTATTTCTCATCCCGCAGGATATATTCCGCGGTAGCGCCGTCCACGGTGATTCCGAATTTCTCAATATGCGCACACAGGTTCGCGTCCGTTTCGCATGCTTCGCATGTTCCGCAAAAACGCGAACAGTCTCCCGTCACCACATCGCCAGGCACAAAGCCCCTTACCCCGTCACCCGCCTTTTCCACAACCCCGGACCACTCGTGGCCGAACAGCATGGGATAGCTGTGGGGTCCGTTATAGGTGCCGCGGTACAGATGGATATCCGAGCCGCAGATGCCGACATATCGGATCCGGATCAGGACCTGTGTCCCCGACGGTTCAGGAATCGCCGTTTCTTTCACTGCAATGCGGCCGGGCTCTGTGAGAACATATTGCAACATGGATAGTTCCTCCGTCAGTCGTTTGGATGAATGACGACCTTGACTGCGCCGTCCCTGTGATTAGCGAAAACATCGAATGCCAATTCGATCTCATCGATACCAAAACTATGGGTGATCAGGCTGGAAGCGTCGATCACCCCCTGAGAGAGCAAATTCAAAACAGCGCCGGAACAGTTGGGATTTGCCCGCACGCCCTGTACGGTGATCTGGTTCTTCACCATGTAATACAAAGCCTCTTGCGCGGCGGGCCGTTTGGGGTAGGCGATCACGCCCACTTTACCGTTGGGACAGGTCATGCGGATGGCGTTCTCCAGCGTGCCGGCGGAACCCGCGCAGTCGAACGTGCGGTTGGCGCCGCGGCCGCCGGTCAGCTTCCGAACCATATCCACCACATCCGGCAGATCGGCAGTTTCCACAACATGGTCTACGCCGGCTTTTCGCGCGACAGTAAGCCGCTCGGCGTCATGGTACCCCAGAATGATGGTGCGCGAGCCCATGGCCTTTGCCATTTGCGCCAGCATGACGCCCATCGGGCCGGGGCCAATGACCGCCGTATAGCCGCCCGGCTCCACGCCGAGCAGCCGCAGCCCGTTATAGGCCGTGCCCGCCGTATCCACCATGGCTCCCTCGTCGTAGCTGACGTTTTCCGGAAGGGCGGTCAGCGCTTTCGCGTCGTATTTCTGATACTGGGCGTAGCAGCCCTGTGTCGCGTGGCCATAGTGGCGGTGTCCGGCTGTGCCGTAATTCCGGCACAGATTGTACAGGCCCTGCATGCACATGTCGCATACGCCGCAGCCGCAGTGCGCCTCACCGGCTACCCGGTCTCCGACGTGGAACTTTGTTACGCCCTCTCCCACCGCGACGACGCGGCCGGCGAATTCATGGCCGGCGACAAACGGATAATGCGGCGGCCAGCCATCCTTACGGACGTTCCCGGCAAATATGCCGGGGTCGGATCCACAGATCGCAATGGACCTGATCTCTACCAGAACCTCCTGCAAGCCCGGTTCAGGGACGGGGACGTTTTCCACCGCGTATTCGCCGGGCGCGCGAAGCACGACGGCCTTCATGGTTTCTTCCACTGCTTTATCTCCTCAACAGTCCCCGTTGGGATGGATTAAAACCTTCATGGCGCCGTCCCTGCGCGTCAGGAAGGTGTCGAAGGCCTCGTGAATATCGTCTATCGGAAATACATGCGTGATCATTTTTGCCGCCGCGATTTTGCCGGAGGAAATCAGCTCCAGCACAGGCTGGGAGCAATTCGGGTTTGCCCGTACGCCGTGCAGCGTGATTTGATTCATAATGAGGCTTTTAAGGGCCGCTTCCTGCCCGTCTTTGGGCGGGATGCTGATCAACGCCACGTGCCCGCCCTTGCGCGCCATCTGCACGGATTGATAATACGCCGACGCGTTGCCTGCGGCTTCTACTACCTGGTGTGCGCCATACCCTCCCGTAAGTTCCCGCACGGCGCAGACTACGTCGCTGCTCTGCTCGTAATCGACCGTATGGTCTGCGCCCAGCGCTTTCGCCATAGTAAGGCGTTGCCCGCGGCCTATCATGATCGTACGGGAGCCAAGCGCCTTTGCGATCAGCATCGCCATCATGCCCATAGGGCCGGGGCCTATGATCGCCGTGTAGCCGCCCGGCTCCACGCCCGTCAAACGCAGCGCGTTGTAAGCGGTGCCGGCGGTATCCACAAGCGTCCCTTCGTCATAGCTCACAGTATCCGGCAGTATGGTCAGCGCCTTTTGATCATAGACCTGATACTGGGCGTAACAGCCCGGCGTGTTGTGCCCATAATGGTGATGCCCGCTGTCTGGCCGGCCGTAATTCAAACAAAGGTTATAACGCCCGGCCGCGCACATCTGACAGGTACCGCACCCGCAATGCGCCTCGCCGGATACCCTGTCCCCCTCCTTTAGTTTAACGACGCCCTCGCCCAGGGCGGCAACACGTCCCGCAAACTCGTGCCCCGCGATGAAGGGAAAATAGGGTGGCCAGCCGTTTTGCAGCACCTTGCCCCCAAATATGCCGGGATCGGAGCCGCAGATTGCTACCGACTTGATTTCAACGAGAACCTCGTTGCGCCCGGGGCGGGGTACGTCGACCCAATCCACCGAAAACTGAGCGGGGGCATGGATTTGTACGGCTTTCATTTTCTCTTGCATAGCGAACAACCTTCTTTGTTGATCTGTTGCTACCGGCATTCTAGTGGCATGCCACCTTGGGCTAAAAAAATAGTGATTGCACAAATTCTTAAAATCGATCGGATGCGTCCTATATGCATGAGCATACAATAACTCATTGTGGTTGTCAACCACCTCTTTTATTGCTTTTCTTTGGGATATTTCTATACACGAAAAAGATTTTATAGGGAATTCTCAAAAACCACTTGAATTTCTTATTTACCCATTCTATAATCTATCACGAGTGGCATGCCACCAGAATGCCATACCGGATCAAATCATCACAATAAATCTCGTTGCATCATTTTTAGCAGTATTACAAGCTGCAATAATACATTGCAATCGTCTAATACGGGTCTAATACGGATAGAAAGGATGATATCGCACTATGAGCAAATGGCAGATCCCCGCATCCGGCGGCAACATGGAATCCGCCAACGGTATTTATTATCAGAACATGACCAACCTTGAAGTCGCTGAACGCCTGAAAAAGAACGACGTACTCCTGCTTCCGGTCGGTTCCACAGAAAATCATGGTCCCAGCGCGCCTTACGGCGAAGATACGTATCTCGATACCCGCCTGTGCGAGCAGGTTGCCAAGGCGACAGGCTGCACGGTAGCCCAGCCCATCTGGTACGGCTCCCATCCGTATCATCATCTGGGGCAGAAGGGCACGATTATGATCCCGGAAGAAACCCTGGCGGATTATCTCGTATATGTTTTCGCCGGTTTCTGGAACACGGGCTTCAGAAAGATCATCGTCGTCAACGGCCACGGTCAGGATTATGTCATTCCTCTCGCCATCCACAAATTCGGAAAGAAGTTCCAAGTTCCCTCCATCATACTCTATACGCATTTCTGGAATTGTGCGAAGGAAGAATTGGATACCAAGGAAAACGGCGGGCCTTATGACACACCGTTCATACACGCCGACGAAGTCGAGCAGTCCTGGTCCCTGGCGCTGTTCCCTGAGCTTTGCAAACAGCAATATGCCGTAAAAACCTCGGCCGCGCCGCTGCTTCCCGCCGGCCACATCAATAACTCCGCCGAGCGCGGCGCCGGGCCGATCAAATGGTATAACGCGCTTGGGTCCTGCGGCATGGAATGCATTTGTCAGCCGGAAGGCGTAATCGGCGACGCATCCAACGCCGATGCCGAGAAAGCGCGGCGCGGCGTGGAAAAAACGCTGGATTACCTGGAAAAGCTGGTCAACGATATTCTTTTTGCATATCCCGCCGGCAAACTGCCGCCTATCGATATGATGACCCAGCGCAACCGCGAGGATATTGAAGCCGTCATCAAGGGGCCGAACGAACCCGGCGGCCGCCATATCTATACCCTGACGTATTAACCATCGGCAAGGAGGCGCGCTATGAAGCATATATATGCGACTACCGTTATCGACGAGATCAGCCCCGGCGCGCCTCTCCTGCTACAGGGCGATCTGCTGCAGGCTGTGGGTAAAACCGCCGCGCTTGGCTACCAGTCGATGGAAATCCATGTAGTTGAACCGGCAATGTTTCCTACGCGCCTCCTTGCGGATGCCTGCAACGCGCATCAGATACGCGTTGCCGCCATTGCAACAGGGCGCGTGTATACCCGACGCAACCGCTGCATCACTTCCCCGGATCCAGCGAATCGCGAAGCCGCAATGGAAGAACTGTATTCCTACATAGATATCGCCGCGGAGCTTCATGCAGCGGACGGGGTTGTAATCGGCTGGGTGAAAGGACGGCGCCCGGAAAACGCGGAGGGTTTTGACGATCTTCTTGCCGCCCAGCTTTGTCAACTGGCTGTTTACGCCGCACGCAAAAAGCAGAAGCTTCTGATAGAGGTGATCAACCGTTATGAAACCAATAACTTCAATACCTGCGCTGAACTGTTGGATTTCCTGACGCGGTATGATATCCCCAACGCCTATATCCACCTGGATACCTTCCATATGAATATCGAGGAACGCGATCCGGCTGCGGCTGTACGACTGGCCGGCGAAAGGCTGGGCTATATCCACTTCGCCGACAGCAACCGGCTTAGCCCGGGGAGCGGTCATATCGATTTCGTTCCCATACTGCGGGCGCTGGAAGACATAGGCTATCCGGGCAGCCTGTCGGTGGAGTGCCTTCCCTTCCCTGATGGTGAGACTGCCGCGGCAAATGGCAAGGCCATACTCGAACGGCTTTGGCAGCAATAAGAATTAGTCGGAATACTGCGAAATGGAAATTGACACCGGTACAATTCCGGTATAGAGTATTAAAAAATATGTCTCCACCAATGCGGCGCCATCGCGCACATGCCGCCTGAAAAAAGAAATGCTGAGGATACGATATGGAGTTTAAGCAGCCTCCTGTGGCTGAAAGCAGCAAAGCGGAATACGCTTACCGAAAAATACGCGAAAAAATTGTCGATAACACGTATCCGCCGGACACGGTTCTGTCCATCCGCGAACTGAGCGCGCAGTTGGATGTCAGCCGTACGCCGGTCAAGGAAGCCATCAGCCGGCTGGCTTACGAGGGGTTTGTCGATCTGGCTCCCGATCGCGCCGCTATCGTCTCAAAGATCAGCTATACCGACGTGGTGGAACTGCTGGAAGTGCGCGAATGCCTGGAAGCCAGCGCCGCCTTTTACGCCGCCAAGCGCCGTTCCGCCGCCGATATCAGGGAACTGGAGCAGGTCAACGACTTCCATCGTGGAATCCCTTTTGCGCAGACGCAAATGCTTACCGAGTGGGATTACCGGTTTCATATTACGGTCGCAAAGATCTCCCAAAACCGGCAGTTGCTCAGCATGCTCGAAAGTATATTCGTGCCCTTCAGCCGTGTTACATTGCCGATAACCAAAGTGGAATCCCGCTTATACAGCTCTCTTGCGCAGCATGACGCCGTGCTCAATGCGATTAAGGACGGGGACAGCGAAGCCGCGCAGCGCAGTATGGTCGAGCATGTCCGCGACATCCTTACCTCCGTAAAGGTATACCAATACCAGAACATTCATTTGTTTAAGTAGCAGGCCTTTGATCAATATCAGTTACAAGGGAGCTGTAGCATCAGGCTTATTCAATCCCGGATCAAAGCCCCGAATGAGTTCCAGTATTGGTTCGAGATGTTCATAAAAAACTACTATCAAATCGCCTTCTTGCGCTGTTTCCATAGCATTCTGGAGCGCCGCAATTTCATTTTCGGTTATGATAATATCCTGTTTGGAAAATTTTGCGCCCGAAACGACTTTGTACAGTATTTTATTGACTTCGCCTCTCTTGCGCCCCCTCAGATGCTCATCCTCTTTGATATATATCTTTTGGAAGTGCCGCGCACATAATTTGCCCACCGCTTCTATCGCTTCATTTTGCCTGTCTCCCGGCATGCCGATAATACCGACCAGCCGCTTTGCGTTGTATGCCGGCAAAGCCTGCACTACGGATTCATAGCCGGGCAGGTTATGCCCGTAATCCAGCAATATGGCGTAGCCATTCATGACATGGTGATCAAACCGTCCTTCATTCTGCACATAGGTTAACAAGCCGTTTGCGATATCCTGCAAGGGTATTTTCAATGCGTAAAGCGCTGCTGTTGCAGCCAGGCAATTCTCCACGTTGCACGGTATGGAGCCGTTTCTGGTAATGGGAATATCCCGTATAGCGACAACAGGCTTGGGTTTACCATCATCGACGGTTATCATGCCGTCGGAAACATATACCTTGATCTCGCGGTTATATCTTGTTTGAAAGGCATCGGCAGATTTTGCGAACAATATGATATTTGATTTTACGCGCTTTATAATTGACTCGGTCATGCTATCCGCAGCGTTCAATACCGCATAACCCGTATCTTTTACCGCTTCCGCCACGAGCGACTTTACAAACGCCATCTCTTCGAGCGTGTGAATGCCTTCCAATCCCAAGTGGTCATCCGCGATATTCGTAATGACGCCGACATCCGCCAGATCATACCCCAGTCCGGAGCGTAAAATGCCGCCGCGGGCTGTTTCAAGCACCGCAATATCCACGGCTTTTGAGGATAAAACCATGCTTGCGCTCATAGCCCCCGTATCGTCACCCGCATGAATGCGCTTCCCATTGATGTAAGTGCCCGACGTACTCGTCATACCGACGGAGCGCCCTGACCTTAACAGGGTATGCGCTATGAGGCGCGTCGTCGTCGTTTTTCCGTTGGTACCCGTTACGGAAACGATCGGAAATTGCATGGCTTCGTTGTGCGGGAATAAAAAGTCCACAATATCCTTTGCCACATTGCGGGCTTTTCCTTCCGAGGGGTAAAGATGCATGCGAATTCCCGGGGCAGTATTCACCTCTACGATTACGCCTCCGTTCAGTGCCGCAGGTATGGAGATATCCTTTGTTACAAAATCTATCCCCGCTATGTCGATACCCAAAGCGGAAGCAGCCCGAATGGCGAGCTCCGCGTTATCGGGATGAATCTCATCCGTCCGGTCGATAGCCGTTCCGCCGGTGCTGAGGTTGCCGTTCTCCCGAAGCAATACTCTGACGCCTTTTTCCGGAACGGAAGATGGGGACAATTTATATCTTTTAAGCAGCCGCCGCGCATTGGCGTCCAGCTTGATTTTCGTCAACGGTTTTTCGTGATGATCGCCCCTGTTTTCCGACTGGTTAGTCAATTCCACAAGTTCCGAAACGGTGTGTATGCCGTTTCCCGTCACACAGGCCGGAATTCTTTCAGATACGGCGCTTACTTTATTGCCTACGACCAGTACGCGATAGTCCTTTCCTAAAACAAAGCGTTCCACGATTACGGCATTGCTATAAAGGAACGCGTCTTTCAGGGCCGATTTCATCTCACGCTCGTTTTTCAGGTTCAAATGAACGCCTTTTCCCTGATTACCGTCAAACGGCTTGATCGCGACGGGAAAACCGATTTCTTTTGCCGCTTCCATGGCGGATATCTCGCTGTAGGCCATTTTACCGTCCGGAACAGGTATCCCCTGCTGCTTCAACAGCGTCTTGGTAAGGTGCTTGTCGGATGAAATATCCACCGCAATGCAGGAGGTCGTATCGGCCAGCGTGGCCTGCTGCCTGTGCTGATATTTGCCGTATCCCAATTGGATAATGCTCTCATTTCCCAGCCGGCTTACGGGGATGCCGCGGTTTTTGGCCTCATTGAAAATCGCGCTCGTACTCGGGCCAAGATCGGTATCCCTGGATATTTCCTTTATTCTTTCGATCATTTGCTGAACGTTTATTTTTTTATGCTTCAGGAAGCCATTTACAATATAAATGGCTGCTTTCCCGCATTCCAGACCGCACGCCTCGTTCATGTATTCATATATGATATACGACTGCTCAGGCTTGTCCATAATTCTGGTCTTGCCGAACGTAACGTTATATCCGACCATAAACTGCATTTCCAGTATGATATGCTCCACGACATGCGCCAGCAATGTCCCTTCTTTCAGGCGCTCTAGAAACCCTCCCTCATACCCGAGCCCGCATACATTTGTTTTAAGGCCCGGGAACTCCGTTAAAACCCAATCGTTAAAATGTTCGATTTCCGTCGTCATGACCTGGCCATATTTCCCAGTGTCGACGACTATTTTAATAACAGGAAAGTGACTGTAAATGTTTCTGCCCCTAAGAGTGATAACATCGATGATCTTTATCATGCTTTCCTGTTTACCTCTCCAGTTTTATGACTTCTTTGGTCACAAGATCATATCCGTATCCATAGGGCAAAATATGCACGGATACGCCGACTATCGCAAGAAGCTCATTTGGCTCCAGTTCCGCAACGTTGGAGCTTTGGATCGTACTGCCGTCTATCACAGTAACAGAATTCTCCCCGATAACCTCAAAATGAATATCCGGATACACTTTTATCGCCGTATTCTCGTCTATGCCTATGCCGATCACATTCGGGTTCTCCGCAATACCGCACAGCAAACGTCCAAATCTGCCTCTCTGATCGAAATGCTGGTCAATGATGCAGTTTTCGATCAACCCTAACCCCGGCGCCATTTTCAGGGTACATTTTCTTGCGGGCTCGTTATCATTCCCCTGTACGATCATAGTGGAGCTCATCGCGGAAGCGCCCGCGCTGGTTCCCATGATGAATCCGCCGTCGCGATAAAGATACTGTAATTCACTGTTCGCCTTTGTCCCGCCCAGTATGCTGGTGATTCGGAGTTGATCGCCCCCTGTGAAAAATATGCATTTTGACTCGCGTATTACTTCACAGGTATCTTCACTGTTGGCGTCATCCCGTGTGTCGATGTTTAAGATATTGATATGATCCACACCGAGTTTATAAAAAACATCCTTGTATTCCTGGCCGACCTCTTCAGGATAATTTGTGGCAGTCGTAATAATGGTAAGAATCTCGTCCTTCCTTACCATATCCGCCGCCTGGCTCAAAATAGAGCGTTTCCCGTGTTTATCTTCCGCGCCGCCAATAATCAGCAAATACCCATTTCCGCTCATACGCTACCTAACGACTCTTCCGTTATCCATGGTCAGTTTCCCTCTGCAAAACAGTTTCTGAATGGTATAAGCACGGTCCAGCACCAATATATCCGCATCGCTCGCTTCACGCAATGTTCCTTTGGTGGGGTACAGCTTCAATACTCTGGCCACATTCTCCGTTACAAAGCGGAACATGTCGGCAGCCGGTATATTCTCGTTCTGTATGGCATTTTTCAGGTCCTCAAACAGGGAACTTATCCGGGTGACGTCCGTTCCCGAGCTCCCGTTTGCATCCGAACTTATCGTAACGCGGGATAGATCCATATTCGCCTCGCGAAGTCTTTTGACGGCTTTCGGCACGGGAATACCTTTCGTTTCCCCTGCCGTCAGATCGATATTGCCTCCGTTTGCGCAATACTCCACAGCCTGTGCGAACAAGGCTTCATTCCGGTTCATATGTGTTGGCACAAACATTTCCTTGGGCAGATCCGTTTCTTCCAGCAGCTTGATTAGCGGCCGCAATCCCGCCTTTCCATCGCCTACATGAATATGAACCACGCCCGCCTTGCCGCTGATCAGCCCGGCTGTGTTGCTTTGCGCGGAAAGCTGCGCAAATTCATTATACGTCGGCTGAGAGGAACGATAATCCGATATCGCAATTTCGCCTGTACCGATGATCTTATCAATAAGGATCAAATCCTCCGCAATCGTTCCCGTGATGGTAACGGTTGGAATGGCATAACTGCCGGTATAGATGTACGCTGTCAGCCCCTTGGCCTCCAGCGTATTCGCTTTTGCCAGCAGACTTTTCAGGCTTTTGGTGTAACTGTCAAATCCGAGTACGCCAACCACAGTGCTGACACCTGCAAGCAGTATCTCATCCAGGCTGATCTCTTCTATCCTGCTGGCCGGGCCGTTTTCGCCCCCGCCGCCGATCAAATGGATATGCTGATCCATAATGCCGGGAAAAGCCAGCAAGCCGCTGCAATCAATAACGGTTCCGAACTCGGGTAACTTATCTAGACTACCGGGATCGGCGATCTTGAGTATTTTATCCCCGCAAATCAATATGTCTTTCCGGCCGATTGGTTCAGGGGCAAAACACTCCGCGCCCTTCAATATAGTAAACATGCCAAAATCCTTTTCAATTCCAAACGCCATACAAACATACCTGCTGATAAGGATTAAATCCGGTCATTATATTCATCGTTATCATTACTGTGCATGGCCTCGGTTTTGTTATTTAGCTATTTTATATTTCTCAAAATTCCAGTTCCTATTCTTATAAAAAACCGTAATACAGCCCGCCGAGCTTGGCCGGAATAATAAAATCCTGTGCAGGGAGGATTTTCGCATATTTATGCATGACCAGGCATTTGTACCATTCTAAACAAGCTTAGGCATCTGTTTTAATAACCTCCAAGGATTTACCTTAAGTCCGCGTAATAAATAGGGTATGTATGTTCAGCATTGAACAAAGGAAAATGCCAGATATGCAGCACGTAAACAACACCACATCCACTGTCTGGTATTGCAGCAGCCATTGGAGTTTCGCTTCAAAGTCCGCAAACTGCCCTGCGGTTAACGGCACTATACTCTGCCAGCCCAGTGCGTACCTCAATACGGCCAGAGAAGCAAGCAGCACTCCTATCAGAAATCCAACCTGCAAAAGCAGGGCGCCCAATCCCACGAAAAGCTCTTTTGCCATCAAGCTGGCGGCCTCCCAAACGTAGTAGTCCCGCAGCAAACCCCGAAAGCGCTTGCATAGCCGCGAGCACCAGCGGCCCAGCTTCACGATTGGCAGTATCAATACGCCAAACAGAAACGCGAACGCGGCAACATAAAATCTCTCAAGGAAAGCGCGGGCATTGCGTTCCAGGTTGATGAATGTATAATTGCTCTCATGAATGCCGATGCCCTTCAGGGCAGTTACAACATAGGCCTGCGTGAAATTCTGATCATTCATCTTAGCCATTAGTGTCTGTGCGTCGCCGCCCGTGAAATACGCCGGTACATAGACGTTCGCGGTATCCTCGTCGTGATCCCGAATGACGCCTGCCACAGTGAAGCGCTCGTTATCCAGCCTGATTTCCGCCCCGCATATATCGATGCTTCCGAACAATTGATAGGCGGCTAACTCATTCAGTACGGCGAATTTGCTGTGCGCGTTTTGCGCAGACTCAGTAAAAAACCCGCCGCTGGACACCACATAGTTCATCACGTACGGATACGCGTAATTCGTGCCAACCATAGCGACGGTGTCTCGCTTATGCTCGGTCTGCGCGGTTGCCGTTTTTCGTATTTCATAGGTCATTTGAAATTCTTCTTTAGAAAACTCATCCAGAACTTCAGGGTCAAGCGCCCTGGCGGTCAGGTTGGCGGGCCGCACCAGCAACTGACCTTGATACGCTTTTTGCATCGCACATACAGCCAGCAGCGCCAGCGCGGCCAAGGCGGCGAACAGGAAGAATAATATGATCACATTTGCTTTACTGTTCAAAGAAATCACCCGCATTCGAAAGTGCAATGACGTCGCCCGGCGATATCGGCTTATCACTGATCAGGGCAATCGGTTCAAAGAATGTAATCCCCCGGATAACCGCTGTATTTTTGGAGTCGGAATCTCCAATGTAAATATCCAGTCTCTCCAAATAGTACTCTTTGCCTAAAATGCCCTCTCTGCGCTTGATCAGATTCAGGAAATACCCATCGTTATCCTGGTTGATTGCCCCGTTTGGAACCAGCGTATACGTTGTCTCGCTGCTCTTTTCAAAAGTCGCTTCAAAGGTCTCGCCTGCAGTCACTTCGTCAGAGTTGACGGTAATGGTGGCGCTCTTTCCCTGTGCTTGCGGAGTGACATATTCCACAACCCCTTCTACAACATGGGTTGCATTGGACAGTTCCACAACATCGCCGGGAATCACGAAATCATTCTCCAGCGAAATGCTGCACTCCACCTCAAAGCCTTCACTGCTGCCAATCGCAGCGATCAGCTGCCCGGGCCGAATCGTTTCGCCCTTGTTTGCGGGAACGGATATCACCGTTCCGTCTATTGGCGCTTCTATTGCAGCGTTTTCATCAAACTCTTCCAGCGTCTTTTGGTAGGACTCTTCCTGCAGCGATAGATCGTCGATATCAACCTGCTTGGAACTCTTGTCCAATTTCAATATAGCCATATCCGCTTCATAATCCTGGAGCTTTTCTTCCCGCTCCTTTTCTCTGTCTTCAACAGATTTCTGCGATTCCCGCCATTGCTCCTCCAGCTTTCGCATCAATTCTTCCTGTTTGAGTTCAAGCGTCTCAATTTTATTCTTTGCTCTTTCCACATCAAGCTCGGTCGCCTGACCGGCATCGTATCTGGTCAACACATCGTCAAGTTCCAGCTCCGCCTGCTGAATTTCGAGTTCGGCCAATTCCAGGTCATAGTCGGAAACGGGCTCGATTTCATATACCTCGTTTACGAGCGCGTCTATTACGCGCTGCAGTTTTTCCATTTTGAGATTGATGTTTTTGATGTCGTTGTTCAGCTTTTTTCGTGAATTTGCGATTTCCTCCAGCTTGCTCTCGGCTTCATCGCGATCAAACGTAAGGTTGTAAAGCGGCTGGCCCGCCTTGACCGCATCGCCTTCCTGCACCAGAACCTCATAGATGTGGCCGCCGACGGGCGCATAAACGTTTTGTGTTTTTGCATAATCCGCGACGCCCGTGCTTAACTCCAGTTTGTTCAGCCGCCCGTTTTCCGGCTTCACGGCGGTCACGGACGGCAAATTGTACCCGTATATCGTTTTGGAGAAAAAGATCAATGCGAATAGAATAGCAAAGAAAATAATTCCGATCGTCTTCTTGTAGTCGCGCTTTTTCATGGGCGCCAGTCTGCCGGGCCGGTCGTCCTGCCGGCTTGCAGGAGACAGCTCGATTTGCTCTCTCTCCGAGGATATACCGATTACGATTTGTTCACTCATATTATTTTACTCCCGATAATTCGATACCCTTTTCCAAATCCTTTTGCCCGAGCATCAAGAACCAGAACGGCAGGAACATATAAACGCACGACGCGGCAAAGACCAGCCCCATGCGGCCTTCAGCGATTCTGGACAAGTACACGGACAGGGGTTCCCTGGCGTAATCGTCTATGAAAATGACCGCTTGCTCTATCAGATTCCAATACTCTATAAATGTCAGCATCAGCAGGGCCGCGATGGATGATTTTAATTGGGGAATGACGATGCGCCAAAATATGTACCAGTTGCCCGCGCCGTCCATGCTGGCCGCTTCAAAATACGCCGGGGGAATCATCTTCATGCTCTGACGCATCAGGAACACGCCGAAAGGCGAAAATATGCCGGGGAGGATGATAGCCAGATAGCTGTTCTTTATTCCCAATGCGTCGGCCACAATATAGTTTGGGACCAAGACAGCCTGTAAGGGCATCAGCATGACCACGATGTAAACCCCAAATACGATTTCCTTATAGCGCCACTCCCAAACGGTAAAGCCATAGGCGGTCAATAGGGAAACGAAGAGGCTTCCCAACGTTATGGGCAGCGCGATTTTTAGCGAATTGGTCAGCAGCACCAGAAACGACGGCTGATTGATCAATACTTCCGCATACTGCCAAAGCCCCGCCTGACCGGGAATCAATTCGATTTGCTGAAATTTTTCCTCAATGCCGTCCACCAGGTCAAAGGATGTCAGGGCGGACGTATAGTTCAGTGAGATTTCCGTCTCAGTCATGAATGAATTTGTAAACGTTACAATGAGCGGCAGCAGGAAGAGCACGCCCAGCAGCAAAAGCGAGGCCGCAACCAGTTTTTGCTTAAGTCTGCTCATAACGCCGCTTTCCTTTCCAGCCGCAACAATACTTGCGAGAAAACCGCGACAATCACAACCAAAATAGTGGTGGCGGTAGTCAAACGCGGATAGTTTAGCGATGCAAACATATTGTTCATAAAATGCTGCAATGTATAAATGCTCTCATGCGGATACCCGCCCGTTATGAGGTATATCTCTTTAAATACCTTGAAGGAGTTAATGATGGACATTATGAGCACAAGCACGGAGGTTGGAGCCAGATGCGGTACGGTAATGTGCCGGAATGCCTGCCATGGCTTCGCGCCGTCCACAAAGGCGGCTTCGTAATACTCTTTGGGAATATTGTTCAGGCCGGCGAGAAACAGCACCATGTTATAACCCAGGTTCTTCCACACAAATATCACGACCATGACGAAAAGGGCGAGTTTGGAATCCAGCCAATTGATTTTTTCTATGCCAATCCCATGCAGCAATCCGTTTAACGCGCCGTCGTAGGAAAACAGCGCCTTCCAGAAGGAGACCATGGAACCGGATGGTATTACCAAAGGGATAAGGAATATGAGAGAAAACAGCTCTTTATGTTTCTTCCTTTTGTTGATGAGCATTGCGATTCCAAGGGAAAAGGCCATGTTGACCGGAACCGAAATGCCTATGAAGCGCAGCGTGTTATAAAGCCCCAGAAGATACGCTTTATTCCGGAACAGCTCGATGAAATTGCGAAAACCCACAAACGATCCCTCTACAGGTTTGTCCATAAATGAATAGCCGAGGGATATGAAAAAAGGAAGTATGTAAAACACGAGGAACCCAGCCAGCCCCGGTATAAGGAATATCATTCCGGATGTGATGCGTCGCGGCTTTATCAAGCCGCGCGCACCACGTCCATCGTTTCTTTTCGACAGCGCCTTAGTTTTTTCAGGCAGAAGGCTCTTCATCACGCAATCCTTATTCATTCAGATAGAGATCAACCTTGTTTTGCAACACATCGGCGACTTCTTCAGCCGTCTTTGAGCCATCAAAGTAATACTGCACCTCGGCGTTGATCATGTCGTTTACCAACGTGTCCGTCCAAGTGTAGTTATTGATCTGATCGGACATCTGCCTGATTGCCGTCAGGTAAGCGTTGAAAGCCTGCTGCTGCTTTTCGTCTAGCTCCTCGGCTTGCGCGCCCATAAAAGACCCGCCGAATACGCTCATAGCCTTTTCTTCAAGCGCCGAATTCAATACCGGAAAGCTGCGGGGCGACAAATGGGTGTTGAGCTGCATTTCTTCGCTGAGCAGGAATTTTATAAAAGCCCATGCCGTTTGTTTGTTTTGCGAGTTTGCGTTGATGCCATACGCCTGCTCGTATGTAAATGGCACGGTGCCGTCGGCGTTTGCGTGGATGCCCGCAATTTCATCATCCGCCTCAATGCCGGGGTTTTCACCGGCCATTACCATTTGCAGCTTTCTTCCCGTATCGCGGGTAAATTGGTTCAGGAGCGAAAAGGCCGATTGATGCTTGAAGCCGTACCTGTCGGTGGGCGCTTCGCCCGCCTGGCGCATAGCATCTTCTGTGTTTACCGTCTGGCCGCTGATGCCTTTGGGGATATATCCCTGCTGCGCGTATTCAGTCACCGTGTTTAGAATGCCGGCGAAAGTTCCATCGGCAAAGTTGGCCGCTTTGTTCTGAATGTCCACAAAGTCTGTGTAATGATCCGTAAACAGTTCCTTCCACATGCCGCCATGGCCCATTTTTTGATAATCCGAAGTGTTAAAAAGTTTCGCACTGCCATCATAAAGTTCCTTGGCCAGGTCAAAAAGCTGCTGTGTGCTGAACGCGCTTTGCGGACCAAAGCTGCCAACATCCGGAGAAATCAACGTGCTGTCGTAGGCAAAGTAGTCAAATGTGTAATCCACGGGCAGGAACCATGTCCCGCCATTGTATTGTATTGCGTCAAGTATGTTTTCCCGATACGCCGCACGGTCAAACTCGCTGTCCGCATTCATGTAGCCGGCCAGATCTTCCAATTGTCCGCTTTGCGCGTATTTATGGACGGGCAATACATCCATCGCATACACGTCGGCTCCGCCGCCGCTCATCATGGCGGTATTCACTTTGTTTATATAATCCTGACGCCCCTGCGGATCATCCTGCATCTGTATCGCAGTCATGCTTTTGTTGCCCTGGCCGGAGGTTTTGACCTCCGGCATGGCGGAGAACGTCTCAACGGTTACGGTCGTACCCGGGTATTTTTCTTCAAATAGCTTTGCGGCATCCTCCAGGAACGCCTTGTAGGTTTGGCTGTCGTATGCCGACACGGTTATCTCGCCGCTGATTTCGCCCGAAACCACCGGGCCGTCTGCGGAAGAAGGAGCTCCCGTTACATCCGGGTTTGCGGTTGCCTCGTTTTGCCCGGATGGGACGGAACAGGCAGACAGGGAAGCAACAAAAAGTACAGATAACAGAATAGCCAGTAGCTTTTTCATTTTTTACCTCCGTTTTTTTGATTCGTATCGCATACAGGTTATAATTTCAGTATGAAGCTGCTATGAAGCTGCCGTGTAATGTGGATGTAGGTTCAAGCACGGCAAAAAGCCCTGGACTTAGCCCAGGACTTTGCGTGTCGATAAAGTGCCGTACCGGCACTTTATCGAGGTTCACCGCGCAAGTTGGCGCTCGGTTTCCTGCTTCGCAGGAAGCCTGTCACGCCAACTTACGCTTCGAGGTGTCATTTTGCGCCGCACATGTCGCCGGCAATTGGTTGTGCAGCCTATGCTGCACATCATTCCTTGAAGAATACCCGAATGTATCATTCGGGCGAATGACGGATTAAAAGCCTCCGGTTGCATGAATTTGGGCCTCATTTCTGCTAACAAAGGTTTATTGACAGACCAGTTAAGCATTAAAGCTGCATCGTTATTTTCAAGCCGCTTTGAGTCGATTCGGCTTTGTATGAAATTCCAAGCCTCTCCAGGCTTCGCCGTACAATGTAGAGCCCCAGGCCCGTGCCGCTTTCCACTTTGTTGCGGCTGTAATTGCGCGTATAAAACGGCTCGAAAAGCTTTTCTATCTCATCATCGGGAATGGGGGCGCAGTCATTCTCGATCGAAAATAAAAGCGTTTCCCCCTGCGTGTGTGTGGATACGGCAATGCTGCCGCCGCGTGGCGTGTACCGCACTGCGTTTGCGATTAGGTTGGATACGGCTTTGCCAAATACCGCAGGATCGGTTTTTATTATTGTGGGAGCGATATCCGTTTGTACAGACAGCTCTTTTTTCCTGATGAGCTGATCGCTTTCCCCCAAAAGGGTATGCACAAGCACATCAATGTCAATTTCCTCTGAAACGGTATCTCCGTCCAGGATGTCAACTTTTGAAGCGCACAATATTTCTTCAACCAACATCGAAAGCTTATGGATTTGCTTTTTGCACTCCCGCAGGTACTTTTCCTTATCCTTGTACACGCCAATATTGTCAATCATGCCTTCCATCATGCCGTTGAGCGCGGCGATGGGGGTTTTTAACTCATGACTGGCGCCCTGCATCATTTCCGTTTTCGATTGCTCCAGATGCTGTACTTTGTCCATCTCTGTTTGCAGCTGCGCAATATTGCTGCGTAAGCTCCGATACAGCGCATTTAAGTTGTCGGATAGCTGCCCCAGTTCATCCTCCGAATGAACGACCGACGCCGCGTCATCTTCCATGTTTTGCATGCGCACCGCGGCGTCGGATATAGCCAGCACGGGCTTGGATATCTGGCGCGCGTAGATGCCTGAGAGTATGACGCCGATCAGCACCGCAAGGACGAGAACATATGGCGACAGCGACAATATGACATCCTTCGCCTCGTCGATAGGCTGCAGTGTTCCGCTTACGGCAATGTTATCGATCAGAGCTGTCCCTATTTCACCATGCAATGTCATGGTTTCGGCGGCGCTTTGGGGCGTCCATTTCAGCATGAGTTCCGGCAGATCATCCTGAGCCCCCACAGGCTTGCGGGACCTGATAAGAACCAAATACGTTTGCTTCCCATCGCTCTGCTCGGTTTTTTGGGTAAAAAGCACAGCGTTCTGCGCGCCTTGCAGCGAAACAAACGGGGTGGAGAGCATTGGCAGCACGGCGTCATTTTGGTCAAATGCCAGAACACTGACATTGTTCGTTTCGGAGAACTTGGAAATAAGCGCTGCACATTCTTCTTCGCTGCCCGCTTGTGCAAGACTCGATGTAAGCACATGCAGGCTATCGGCCAGCTTTATCTCTTTGATTTTACGATAGTAGCTGGGCATGGTAAAATACAAAATTGAAAACGCCACGGCGATCACGGCGATCGTTAACAGTGCGGAAAAGAAGAATGTTCTTCGCACAATTCCTTTTTTGCGCAGCATTTAGACAGTCCCTTCCAGCTTGTAGCCAACGCCTTTGATGGTAATAATAACGGTGCCGTTCAGCTTTTTTCTCAGGTTCTTAATGTGAACGTCTACGATTCGGTCATCGCCAAAATAGTCATACCCCCAAGCATGGTTCAAAAGCTGCTGCCGGCTTAGCACTTTGCCGGCGCTGGACATCAACGCGCTAAGCAACTCAAATTCGCGCAACGTAAGATTGACCGTGTGTCCGGATTCGAGCACTTCATACCCATCCAAATCAATGACCAGGTTGCCGCACTGCATGATTCTCGAAGTATGCCTGCAGCGTCGCAGCAGCGCGTTCACCCTTTTGACGAGAACACCGGGCGAGAAAGGCTTTGTCACATAGTCGTCCGCCAAACCGTCAAAGCTTAATAGTTGTGTCATCTCATCACCGATGGCGGTCAGCATCAAGACGGGTTTCTCTTTTTGCTCATCCATGCTTCGAATGATTTTAAGAAGCTCTAATCCGCTGCGGCCTGGAAGCATAATATCCAAAATGAACAGATCGACATCAAAATTCGATTGAATAATCTCCTCGGCCTTTGTTCCATCAACCGAGGAGACAACCAAAAACCCGGCTTCCTTTAAGTATTCCGAGACGGTCTCGTTTATATTTACATCGTCCTCAACTACAAGTATCGTACTTCCCATGCCAAATATCCTTCGAATGCAATTACTATGCTCATCATACAATACCGGCCATGCGCAGTCCATGAAGAGAGGATGAAGATTACGCCCATGGGGGCATCATATTATTCAGCAGATCCTGCCATTGTAGCCAACCGTCACTATTCAATTTGACAAATTCCTATTTTCCTGTTGTTCTCTTTATAAGATACGATAATTTTATTGCTTCCCCCGTCATATCGGACAGAATAGATTTCACCCGGCAATTGTTTAATTTGTTTTAAATTCCGAATCAACAGCTTCCCATATGTGTACAAATCCTTCCTCGCTTCCGCTAGCAAGGTATTTTGCATCTTTTGTAAACGTTAGGGTATGACTAGAGCAGCCTAATGATTCGGATTCAAAAAGTAATTTGGGATGGCGTCAAAAAGCTTAATTGTCTGCGATCTCTTATCGCCGCCAACTGCAAGTAAATCAGAGTTTGAAGAAAAGGGTGCTGGCCGATATAGGTGCAGTACCCTTTGCGTTGACAATAATATTGGATATAAAATCTGCTGAGAAATCGAGAGCGCTCCCATTTGTAACTTTCCATATGCTCAAAATGCGAACTTGAATACTGCACTATACTGCTGCCGGATATCCCTTGATCCGTCTTTTCCATGCCGTCCGCCCCTTTTGCTCTTTTTGACCAGTACCACGCTTCAAGGCTTATCATACCAGAATCACCCGTATGACGCTTATTCGGCCAAATTGAGCTCCTCAAGCTTACCAGATGCTAACGATATAACGGTTCCCCGATAAATAGGAAATGTATCTGACATTCATGCCGGATGGCAACGGCGTAAAAGTTGCAAAAAGGATACCGATAATAGTAAAGTAAGATATGAAATTTTTGAGGATAAAGCTCCGATGCAGTCAAGCAAGTTATGGAATCGCCTAAAAGTATTGAATAATTGACGAAGAGATTTGCTTATTTTATCGTAAGAGGAGGAAACGATATGACCAGATATATCGCGATAGCAACATTGTTTTTGCTTGTAATACTCGTTTTATCAAGAGCTTTCCAATTAAAAAAATTGGGGATAAAATCCATTCAATTTGGCGAGATGGATAAAAAAGATTTTTTTATTCCGCCATTCGCCTTGCTGCTATTTTATATCGTATCTGCAAGCGCGTTTGGTCTGCCTAAAATCGGGGTTGAATTGTTTAACAATGAATTGGTTAGCTGGATAGGCGTGGCCGTATGCGTAATGGGTGTTTTATTGTTTATATACGCTCTGATTTCATTTGGAAAAAGCTTTCGCGTCGGTTTGGATGAAGATCATCCCGGAGAGCTTGTGACCACGGGAGCATTTTCTATCAGCCGTAATCCAATTTATACAGCATTCGGATTGGTTCTGATAGGCGTATTTTTGATTATTCCGAATTGGATAATGCTGATTTACGTTTTTACCGGCATATGGCTTTTTAACCGGCAAATCCTGCTTGAGGAACAATCGCTAAAAAAGATATACGGCGAAAAGTATACGGGATACTGTAAAAGGGTCAGACGGTTTCTATAATTCGGAGGCCAACCATTGATACCTTGGCGCCGTCTTCCGTTCAGTTGAGGAAGTACGCGCCGGAATGGGGCACGGCAGTCGCTATATTCCCTCTTCTTACTCGAAAAATATCCCAACACAAAAAGACATGCCATTCCGGACTGGCAACAGCCCAAAACGCGAAAAAATCCCCAAAAAATTGCCAAAGGACGAAGGCACATGGTGTCTTCGTCCATCAGAGTATCGATAACCCCCTGTCAGCAGAGATCATGTTGAAAGTCGTACAGTATGAAGCTTTCAATCCGTCATTTTGCGGGCGATTGGTTATGCGGCTTGCCGCACATCATTCCTTGTGAAATACCCGAATGTACCGTTCGGGTGCATGTGCAGTGAAAAATGACACCTTACGCGCTTTTTGCTGTGACAGCCTCTTTCAGAATGAAAGAGCCGAACGGCAAAAATGTGCGGGAAAACCCATCGACAAAGTCCGCAGGACTTTGTCGATGGGTTTTCCCCCCTATGTTGCTTTATACTTTGCGCCGCCTCATAATCAGCCAACCCGCGCACAGCACCGTGAGGCCGGATATGATGAGGCCGAACGACGAAGCTTCATCTCCCGTTTTGGGAGGGTTGGTCACCGCGGCATCCGGTATGAGCAGGCCGGTGGTCACCGCGAAAGGCGAAAGCGACGAGGTGGTGAAGATCGCCACACCATTGACTACCGTTGCGATGATCGTTTCCAGCCCGCCGTTGACGCAGTGGAGTATGACCAAGGTCCGGCCGTTATACTGGCTGCCCACCGGGATGGAGATCGTAAGCTCGCCGGTCGCAGCGGGAATTAGGCTGATATCATAACCGAGTATGAGATCGCCGTCCTTTTGCGCCTTGCGTATGGCGTCACAGGCCGTGCAGGTATCCGCGGAGTGCAGCTTAAGCGGGGAAACCGCGAGCCGCGCCATCCTGTGGATGTCGTCGCCCGATACCGTGATACCCGTCGCGCTGTCGGTCAATGTCCAGCTACTGTACGCAGGGCCATTGCCGCCGGAGCCGGAACCTGTGTTCGTAGTGCTCTCACTGACCGTTATCGTCAGCATCACCGAACCGCCGTCGTTGAATTCGACAGTCAAAACCAGGTCGCCGTCGGCCTTTGTCGCCAGATACTCCTTCTTGACGGTCAGCGTGTTCCCATTCACGCTGTAGTTACCCGTCCCGATGGAAGTTTCGCCCGCCTTCACGTCCGCCACCGACGCCGCGTCGTTCCATGTGATCGTCGCGGTCACGTCCTCCTGCTCCGCCGGGTTCTTGTCAAACGCCGCGCTGGTCGGGCTGATCGTGGCGCCCACCGGAATTTTCACGTAGACGGCGTTGATTTCGTCGGTATACACCAGATAGTCTGCATCATCCAGTTCGAGCAGAGCCAACAGCACTGAAGGCAGTTTCCCCGTCAGACCATCGGCGGCGGTTGGGAATGTAAGGACGGGTTCGCCGCCGGAATCCAAGGCAGCCAACATGATATAGTCTTCTTCCGGCGCACTGAACTCGCCTTGTATGATCACTGAGCCGCCCAATATCAACGATATGCCTGTGGCGTTCGTACCGGTTACCGTCAGGTTGCCGCCTACTAAAACCGTACTATCGGAGCCGCCCTGGATGACAATGCCGGCCGTATTGGGCCGGTCATCGCCGGACAGGGAAGCGTTCCCGCGAACGATTACAACATTGCGTTCTCCCGCGACCTGCACGGCATTCTGCCTGCTTATGACATTGCCTGCTATTTCCACATAGTTATTGTCGCCAAGCGCTGCTGCGCCGATAAAGCCCTCCGCATTGGTTACTTCCACCTTTCCGCCGTCGTGGGCGTATACGCCATAGCCGGACGCTTCGCTGATGACATTGAACTCACCGCCGTTTTCAATCAGCTCCACTACGCCGCCGCTGCCGACCTCAAGGGCGTGACCCACGCTGCTAATTACGTTGAGCGTATGCCCGTTCAGGTCAAAGGTGAGTGCCCTGCCGTTGATTTTAATGCCGGTATCGTATTCGATGTCCGTAAACAGCGTGATGGTTCCTGTTGAGCCGGGCAGCGTACTATTCATTTCCTCGAGCGCATCGCCGATCTCCTCATACAAGCTCACATATGTCCCATCAACCGTGGTTAGGCTCAGCCTGCAGACCGCGTTCGTTTTCACGCGGACAATGTTGCCGCTTCCGTCCGAGTAGACCAGATAGTTTTCATAGGGCGCCGTTCCCATCGCGCCGTCCTCCGAGTTTTTCGCGACGTCCCCCAGCATGATATATACCCCGTCTTCCCCCATAACGCCGATCTGAAAATCGACCGTTACCGTGCTGCCGCCGGTCGCAAATACGCCGGTATCGACTCCATAGGCTATGTTTGTTACATGGACGGAGGCGCCATCCGCGGCATACACACCCCCCTGCTGGCCTCCCGCGGTGGTCACTGTCGCCTGCCCGCCGTCATGGGCGTACACGCCATAGGCGCTGCTGCTCATAACAGTGAGTTCACTGTATTCTTCGTCGCTGGTATCCGTGATATCCACGACGCCGCCCGCGCCTACGGTCAGCCCGTTTCCACCGCTGTTCAACACAAACAGCTCGCACCCGTTCAGGTCGAAGATGACGGTTCTGCCGGTCACCTCAATACCGGTTTCATAATCGATATCCCGCAGGAGCCTGATGGTCGTTTCCTCGCCTTCCTCCGCGTCGGCGAGCGCAGCTTCAAGCGTGCTATACTCCGTATCGCCGATCGCGCAAGCCGGGCCCGCAAATGTTTCCACATAGACGAAGCTTACTACTTCGCCGCCGCCCTCTACCTCGTCGGTACAGGTGTAAACCAGATAAGCGTCAGAAGCCAGATCCGAACGATCGAATCCCTCCAAGAGGTCTAGGAGGTCGTCCGGCAATACCCCCGGCACGCCTTCGATGTCGGTCACCTGGTCGTCGCCCAGCGCGATATCCGCCGCCCCGTCGGGCACAGTGATCGAGCCGTTGAGAACCGCCGCGCCGCCCCACTTAGACAATGCGCCTATGACCTCTCCGTCGCCGTCCGCCGTTATATCGCCGTCGACTATGAGCGTGCCTCCCATCGCCCCTGCGCCTGTTATGGTTCCCGCGCCGTCCGCCGTTACATCGCCTTCGATTATGACCGTGCCTTCCGCCATAGCGAACGCGCCGAAAATGTCGCCCGGACGACTATCTGCGTCATCAATGTACGATACGCTGACGCTGCCTTCCACTTCCACGCTGCCGCCGTCCGCCGCCGCTACGCCAAGCATCCCTTCAGTATCAGCCAAATTGCCGGTGCAAACCACATCGCCTTCCACCACGACGGCAGCGCCGGAGGCGGCCAGTACGGCTCCCGGGAACATTGCGTAAGGATTGGTGCAGCTGGCATCTCCATACAGGGTGACCCGGCTGCCCGCACCTGCCGCAGCGACGGCTACGCCGCCGCCTCCTCCCGCGTTTTCCGCCGTGGCGTTGGTTACGAACGCTATTCCGCCATCGTAGGCGGACACGCCATGACCCTCCGCTTCGCTGATCGCGTTGAGCTTGCCCTCTCCCCCGGGGTCCCAGTCAAAGGCCACCCTGGCGTAGTCGCTGACTTCAAGAGCGGTTCCCGCGTCGTTGATTATGTTCAGCGTATAATCGTTCAGCAGAAAGGTGATCAAGCGGCCGCCGTCGATAACGAGGCCGCCATGATAATCGAAGCTCCCCGCCAAATTAATGGTTGCCGTCTCGCCGGCTGGTATTGTTTCCAACGCGTCATCCAAATCTTCCTGATTGCTGACGGTATAATCCGCAGCCCGCGCCGGCTGCGGCAGCATCGTCAATACCATTAATGCGATCAGCACAAGCGCCAGTGATTTTTTCGCTGCTTTCATTTGCGTTTCCTCCAATTTATATAACGGCATATACTTTCGCGCCTGGCGGGGTTCTTTGACAGGCATTCGATGCAATTCCCCCGATTCGTACCATACCGCTTAAAATGGTAGCACAGCAAAAAGCTTGCGGCATCGTACAAAGGTACGATACCGCAAGCTTTATTTCTGTTTGTTTTGCGACGGGACTAATCCGATAGCAAAAGCCCTTCCTCATACGCCAGCTTTACGCACTGGGCGCGGGTCTTGACTCCCAGCTTGTTGTAAATGCTTCCCGTGTGCGTCTTGACCGTGCGCTGGCCGATATTCAGCTTTTTGCCGATATCTTCGTTCGAGTGTGCGGCACACAGCAATTCCAGCACTTCAAACTCTTTTGCGGTCAGCAGCTTCTTTAACTTCATGCTGCCGACCGTGCTGCCGCCGGGCGGCACATTCATTTCCTCCTGAAGCAGCGAAACGAGGGAACCGACAAAGCGCTCCAGTTCCCGGCTTACCTCCTCCGTTTTTTTAAATGCGCGCATCGCCTGCTTCAATACGGTAAGCATCGGCGCCTGTTCGTCGATATAGCTGCGCACATAGCCTTCGGCAAGCCCTATGCGTAATGATCTCTCCAAGTACACAACTGCAGGGGAGGTATTGCCCTGTTGGCAGGCTATCATCGCCAGCAGATTCAGTATTTCAACCTCGCTGTGCAAACGGCCTTCGGCCTGTGCAAACTGCAGAAGCCGCATCAGCAGCAGTTCGGCGTCGCTCGTGTCTTTTTTTGCCCATAAAGCCCTTGCAAGTACGATCAGCTCAAATTCACGGACTCTTTTGATTTCGCTGAATATGTGCAGCTTATTGGCATGGATCCACTTTTGCGCCTCATCCATGTTACCGGTTTCGATGGAATAGCGCGTTTTCAGCGCGGACACAAGGTCATTCCAATGCGGTTTTTGAATGATTTTAAGCCTGCTTTCGCATTCCTCCAAGACGGCGAGAGCGCCAGCCATATCGGCCCTGCTTCTCTTTATGCGGGAAATACCAACCATTGCCGGGACCAGCACGCCCGGATAATTGAGCGGCCGCGCGGCTTCAATCGCCTGCAAGAACAATGGCAGCGCTTCCTCAAGCCTGCTCTTTTCATAAAGATATTCTCCGGCCGCCAAGGGAACAAACCCCGGAGTCTTTGTGGACAGGATGCCGTGATAGTCCCGCAGCTTATAAAGCGCATCGCGGTCCATCTCAAACAGCTTTACCATGATATGGACCGGGCTTCGGTACATATAGATAGCCGAATCGTTCAAATCCATATATTCAACGGTTCCGAATGTGTTGTTGTTGCGGATTTCATTGCTTCGGATGAGTCTAAGAAGTTCTGCCGCATTGCCTTCCCTGAGCAGCAGATTGACCGCCGTAAGGCCGACCAAGGCGCAATCCTGCATGCCACTTTCTCCCCTTTGGTCATGCGCCAGTATTTTCCTGGCGCGGGCGAGCCATTTGTGGGATGCTTCGAAGTCCCGCCGCTGCGCGGAGTACATGGAATAAAACACCGCGATCTTGACGCTTTTGTGCTTATAATGCGCAGGAAGCTGCTCGATCCAGGAATGCGCGGTTTCATATTCGTTTTTGCTCGCAAAATTGCCCAGTTGCATTTCGATCAGTTCGAAGGCCTCCGCGTACCGCGCGCCGCCCAAATAATGCGAAATGGCGAGCGGCAGCATACCCCGCTCGCGGTACCACAGCGCCGCTTTCGTATGCAGTTCTGCATACGCGTCAGGATCGTCTTGCCTGAGTTTTTTGAGCAGGAAGTCCTTCAAAATCGGATGCAGCCGATAGACGCTGCTTTCATCGCTGAGCAAGGTCACAAACTCGTTCCTTTTGCTCATATCCTCAAAAAAACGCGTAACGTTATCTTCGCCGGTTATGGCGCTGCAAATATCCTGTTGCAGAAACTCCAATATGGAGATTTTAAGCAAAAATGTCTTCTTTTCAGGGGGATACGTTTCAAAGACCTCGTTCATCAGGTATTGATACACGTCGGCGTTTGTCGCCGCTATGCCGTTAAGCAGGGCGCTGTTAATGCAATCGTTCTGCGCCGATACAGCAAGGGCAACCATGGCCGCGGCCCAGCCCTCCGTATAACTGCCGATCTTTTCAATAATTTCCTTGCCGAACGTGCACTCGCGCTTCAGGTAGAAATCAGCAATTTCATCCTGCCGAAACCGAAGGTCAGCTGCGGTAACGCGTAAAACCTGAGAGCGCAATTCAAACTTATGAAGCTCCATCGCAGGTTCTGCCCTGCTTATGATAATCACATGCGCGTTTGCGGGAAGATATTCAAGAAGATGTGAAAGCCCTTTTAATATTTGCGCGTTCGAGATCGTATGCAGATCGTCTATGACGAGCAGCGCTTTGCCGCCGTGTTGCGCCAGTCTGTCGATGAGGATGTTGACAGGAACGTTCGCTTCCATTAGCTGATACGAAGAAAAAGCATATTGGACATCGTTCGCAACTCCAGGAAGGATTTTTTCCATCGCTGCGCAAATGTACTTCCAGAAAACGATCGGATCATTATCGCTTTCGTCCAACGAAAGCCATGCCGCTTGCAATCCCGATTTTTCCACCCATTCATAAACCGCTGTTGTCTTGCCGTATCCCATCGGCGCTACAACCAGCGTAAGCATCCGCTCAAGCGCATGATCCAGCTTTTCGAGCATCCGTTCACGCAATATCGTGCTCGGATTTGCACGTGGGATGCAGTATTTGGTTTTGATAAGAGTTGAATCGGACAAATGCCCCACCCCAAAAAGAGTATGAACGTGATCGGTACTATTGTATCACTTATAGACCCTGCGCTCAACCTTCTGCCCGTGTGGGGGACTAAACCTAAAAGGGCGCACCTTTTGCCGAAAGGTCCCAAAAGTCGACGGGAGGCGTGCATACCTTTTTACGATACTATGTGCAAGGCCGCAAATCGGCGCTCAAACGGGACCCCATTTCTCCCCAAAACGCGGAAAATCTCCAGAAACTCTGGAGGCTTTCATTGTATCAAGACCTGCGTTCTATTATGACTAACGGCGTAGGTTCTGATACAATTTGGCGTTTTCTGATAAGCTATACAATTACCGGTCGGCGAGGACCTGGAGGCCGGGTTCCGCTCCTGCAATTGCACTATTTCTCAACCATTTTATCGGCAAAGTCCAGGGCAATACGATAAAAACGATCCGCATATTTAAGAAATACTCTTATAATATCAGGATCAAATGCTTTGCCGCTGTCATTGGCTATGATATCGACGGTTTCGTGCTGGGAAAAGGCAGGTTTATAGACGCGTCGGGTAATCAAGGCATCATAGACGTCAGCCACTGCCATCAGCCGCCCGGAAACTGGAATTGATGTGCTTATAAGGCCTTGCGGATAGCCTGTGCCGTCCCATTTTTCATGATGTGTATATGCCATCTCCTGCGCGATACTGAGAAATGAATTGGGGCCAAGTTTAGACGCGGCGCCGGCAAGGGCATCCCGGCCGTAGACGGCATGTTTTTGCATGACAGTATACTCCTCCGGCGTCAGCTTGCCCGGCTTCATCAGAATACTGTCCGGCACGCCCACTTTGCCTATATCATGTAATGGTGCCGACTTCCAAAGATGTTCTATCGTCTCGTCATCCAGAAATTCTTTATAATTAGGGTGGTCTTGGAGCTTTTCGGCCAAAAGACGGACATAATTCATAGTACGCTTAATATGGTTTCCTGTTTCGAGATGACGGAATTCAGCCAAAGAACCAAGCGTTTCAATCGTGACATCGCGTGTAATCATCAATTCGTTTGTTTTTTCCCGCACCATGTATTCCAGTTTATCTCTATAATTTTTTAGTTCCAGGTGATTTTTAACTCTGGCCCTGACCAACGCGGGATTAAACGGTTTGGATATATAATCTACGGCGCCCATATCCAGGCCTCTGGCTTCATCCTCTACTGCAGCCAAAGACGTGACAAAGATCACAGGGATGTTTGCGGTTTTCGGATTGGCTTTTAATTTGGAAAATACTTCATATCCGTCCATTTCGGGCATCATGATATCAAGCAATATCAGATCCACGGGCATATCCATGGCAGCGATTTTCAGGGCTCTTTCTCCGTTAATCGCTACTGAGACATCGTACTGATCCTTTAGTATTTCCATCAGGATATGAATATTTTCCGGCGTATCATCGATAACCAGTATTCGTTTTTGTTCTGCAAATAAAGTCATTTTTTATTTCCCACTATAAAGATATTCCAAGTTCTATGGCAATCGCCCTCAGTACTCCCAGAGCGCTGTCCATGTCGAATATATCAACTTGCTTTTCCATCTGTTCAAACTGTTTTTCTAACCTGCTATCTTTAAAGTAACCTTCCAGAGCACTTAGTTCCTGTACAGATTTTATCGAGCCGCTCTCCAGCATTCGCGCCAGATTGATCAGGTGTTGCTGTACAGCATCTACATTGACACATACTGTTGCCGTGTCGCGCAATTCAAAATCCGGTTTGATAGCCATCGCATCCTCAAATGTTCTTATCTCGTCTGTTACTAACGCAAGGGATGAGATGAATTTTTCCAGAAGAACATCGCTGTCAGCAATAGTACCATTTCTCATTGCCATCTCCAGCTCGGCAGCGGCAAATGCAAGCTCATTTGCTCCAATATTGGCAGCCACCCCTTTGACAGTATGAACCAGCCTGCCTGCCGTCTTGCCATCGCCTTGGGCCAGGGCTGCTTTTATGCTATTCGGCGTGTCAATATTGCCGGTACGAAATTGGACGAGCAGCTTCTTATAAAGCTCCTGGTTGCCGCCCAACCTGGATAGTCCTTCAGTATACTTGATACTTGGCATGTTCGGCCAAGGCGGATCTTTTGCCTCTTCCTCAGGGCATGATTTAATGGCGCCGGAATTTCCCCAGCTTTTCGTCCTGATATACTTTGCCAGAGCCGCCGAAAGTTCGTTCGGGTTAATCGGTTTGTTTACCTGATCGTTCATACCGGCCTGAAGGCTCTTTTCCCGATCTTCGCGCCTGGCATGGGCGGTCATTGCAATCACCGGCAGGTCTGCCCAACGGTCGTTGCTCCGAATTTGACGCGTTGCTTCATAGCCATCCATCACGGGCATCTGCACGTCCATCAGAACAACATCGTATTCAGCGCCGCCAAGCATATCTATGGCCTGTAATCCATTTGACGCAATATGTACCTGTACCCCCATATGGTGCAGCATTTCTTTTGCTACCTGCTGGTTGATTTCGTTGTCCTCAACCAAGAGAATTTTTGCCCTCTTGAAATCCGTCGTCCGATCAGAAATCAATCCTTCAAGGTCATTTCGGCTGCAAGCAAGGGATTTCTCGCTGCCTGCGCCAAATACATTCAACACGGCGTCAAGCAGCTGGGATTGTATTATGGGTTTGGTCAGACGTCTATTGATCCCGATCAGACTGGCCTCTTCGTCCATTTCAGACAGAACACAGGACGAAATCATGATGATCTTAGGCATAAAGCTTATTTCATCCATCGACAGGATACGGCGGGTTGTTTCCAGACCGTCCATACCGGGCATTTCCCAGTCCATGAGCACCAGATCGATCGTATGAGTCGGATCCTTGAGCGCGGCCAGTCCCTCCTCCCCGGAACAGGCCCCCACGGCTGATAAATGCATAGATTCAAGCATGCGTATCAGAATCTCAACCACGACAGGGTTGTCATCAATGACCAAAACCCTTATATTTTCACCGTCCGGTCGAGTCAGGGCGGTGAAATCGCTTTTTGTGGGCTTACCGCATCCGAGCTTGACTGTAAAGAAAAATGTGCTGCCTTTATCCGGCTCACTCACAAACCCGATCTTACCGCCCATCAGATTGACCAGCCGTTCGCAAATGACCAGACCCAGACCGGTTCCGCCGTATTTCCGCGTCGTGGAAGCGTCCACCTGGCTGAAAGGCTGAAACAGCTTGTTTTGCTGCTCTTTGGAAATGCCAATGCCGGTATCGCTGACCGAAAATTGCAAGGTGACTTCATCCATGTTCTTTAGCAAAGGCTCAATTTTAACGGTAATTTCACCCTGATCGGTGAACTTGATCGCATTACTGATCAGGTTTGTCAAAATTTGTCCAATCCGAAGCGGATCGCCCTTTAAATTCTGCGGTACATCCGCCGTATATTGAAAAAGCAGCTCGATGCCTTTCTTCTGGGCATTCAAATTAAACAGGTTGGCCAGGTTGGTCAGTATTTCGTCTAAATCGAACTCAACCGTCTCAATATCCATTTTGCCGGCTTCCACTTTGGAAAAATCCAGAATATCATTGATAACTCCTAGAAGCGTCTGCGCGGAGGATTGGATTTTCGCCACATAATCCTTTTGCTGCGTGCTCAAATCGGTTCTCTGCACCAGATAGGTCATCCCGATAATCGCATTTAAGGGTGTTCTGCTTTCATGGCTCATGTTCGCCAAAAACTCGCTTTTAGCCCGTGTCGCCGCCTCAGCCACTTGCTGCTGATGAATAATCTCCTTAGTTTGGCAGAACATTTTACGGTTACTTCGTTCCATACTGTATCCGCCCACAATGCAAACGGTTTCAATAACCCATACGATAACGGAGAGCAGGGTCCTATTGCTGTTTTCATGGACCGGCAGCAGCAGTATCGCAGCCTGATAGGCGATAACATAGATAAGAGTAGTAAGCAGCGCAATTTTAAACCTGAGCCGCAAAATGAAAAAGGCGAATAAAATTACCGCCATGATACCGCAGATAGATAGAACATCGATACTCAGCTTGTAATAAGCCACATATATAAACATTAGCCCGGCAAGGCAGTTGGCGAGTGAAGTTAAAGGCTGGTAGTATTTTATTTTGCCCGGAAAGGCTGTTATCAGAAATATAACGAAGAAAACCGGATACAGTAAGACATCGATGACCAGCGTCAGGTGCAGAAAATCTTGAGGGTAGAAAAAATAGAAATAGATATTAAGAACGAACCATCCCATAAAGGAAAGCCCGATTCCGATTCGATTAAAAATCCTGTTTTCGTAGTCGTAGTAAGCCTTGAATTCGTTTTCTAATGCGCAATCCTCGAAACTTAGGCTCAACGGATGTAGCCGCATCTTTAACCCCTGTCAATTATCTGGTATTCTTTACATATCTTTTCCAGCGTTTCAACCGTGTAGTCGATCTGCTCCTTGGTATGTGAACAATTCAAAATAAGCCGTATTCTACCTTCGTTAACTTTAACCGCAGGATAAACAATCGGTGTTGAATAAATACCTTCCTGGTAGAGTTCATCAACAACGATTCTTAATTTGTTATGGTCGTCGATCATGATCGGAATTATCGGACTTTTGCTGTTTCCAAGATTAAAGCCTTTTGATAAAAGTAAATTACGCATATAACGGTTTTTGGCGTGAAGCTCTTGAATCATGTTGGGGTTTAGTTCTATTTCGTCAAGACAGGCAAGTACGACAGCCGCATCCGCCGGTGTCAAGCATGCCTGAAACATGTATGCATCTGTCCATCTCATCAAGGAACAATATTTTTGTTTCGCCGCAAAGAACCCGCCTATGGACGCTGTCGCTTTGGATAATGTTGAAATAATAAAGTCCACTTCATCGGTGACGCCCTGCTCATAGCAATATCCTTGTCCTCTGTCCCCGTAGATCCCAAAGCTATGTGCTTCGTCTACATATGTATAGAAAGTATGCGATTTCTTCAAACCTGTAATTTCTTTGATCGGGCATAGATCCCCGCTCATTGAATAGGCTGATTCAACAACAATAAAGATATTTTCAAAGGAACTTTCGAATCTTTTTAGCTTTTGTTCTAAATCAAGTACATTGTTATGCTTGAATGAAATCCATTTTGCTCCAGACAATTTGATCCCGTTAATTATAGATGAATGACATTCCCTGTCAAAAATGATCATATCCTTATTACCGGCGATAAAAGAAATCGAACCAAGATTTGTTGTAAATCCCGTTGGGAAAACAACAGCATCTTCTTTACCGATGAGTTCGGCAATTCTTTTTTCTATTTGTCCATGTAAAGAGCTCATTCCGCAGGATACAGCGGACGTCCCACATCCTGTACCATATTGGTGCAGCGCAGAACAAGCTTTTTCAATAACCTTCGGATTTCTGTTTAAGCTCAGATAATGATTGACGCACCATAAAATGCACTCTTTTTTCTGGCCGGAATGTTTTGTAATAACATTCATAAGGGTTGATGGACCGTTTTCCAGATATCGATCATGGGCATTACCGTTTTTTCTGTTCTCACTATCAACAAAATCTTGAATAATCTCGGCCCGCTCATCAATATTTGTGATATCTTGATTTTTTATGTATAATAATACTTCCCCGATAGATTTAAAATCATAGCCCATTTCAAGACTTCCCCTCATAAATCCTGGGTAGAACAGACTCTTCTAATACTATACCAATATCGATATATAGCGAAGAAACTTTAAACGAATCGATATTATATAACTTATCTAGTATACCTTACCACTAAAATAATCGTCAACATTAAGATATCGATTCTTGTGAGAATGACAGAATAGTCTTGGGGACTCGGAGGAGGGAGGCCCTCATCTTGAAATGGAAAATTGCTCATACTCGGGCTATCTCTAGCACAGGCGTCTGTTCAGAATGAGGCCAAATATTGAGTGATACACTTCTACTTCTACAATGTGTAGAGCAAAGCGCTATCAAGGCACTACTATCAAACAAGTATAGATATACAGTTTCAAGACGTGCAGAAATATTGGGGAACCTTTTGACGAAAGGTCCAAAATCGGCGGGGGTGTGCATACTTTTGACGATGTCGTGTGCAAAGCGGAAAATGCCGGATAAAAGCTACCCCATTTCTCCCAAAATATCGAAAAAGCCCAAAATCTCTGGACTTTTTCATTGAATCAAGACTTGCGTCTTTTTTGGCTAATGGCGTAGATTTTGTACAATTTGACGATGCCTACCTACTTATAGAGATATGCATACCTTTCGACGTAGGTATAGTATGAGCCCCTCCATCTCCAACACATCAATTCCGTCTTTAGGGGTCGATGGTTATCTTATGATAATCTCAAGCTCCTCAAGACTTCTTTGGCCTTGAGATTTTCTTTGTTGACGAATTCCCGAATAGCCGAACCCGTCCGTATAACACATATCCGGACTCTATAGTTTCTATTCCCTGTGTTAGTTGTCAAACTTGCACAGGGATATTGAGCGTGCAGGCTCAGGGGCATTCCTGATGGCGTCGATTCTCCAGCTTGCTCGAGCCAAGGGATAGCACTAATTACAAGCCGCCAAGCCCGAGCAAATATTAATAATCCCAACGTTCCGAATAGTCATGAATTAATATGCTCCATATTCCTGCAACGCTTCCCACATCGCCATATAGTTTTTCACAGGTACATCGCTCTGCACATTATGTACCGGTGTAAACACAAAACCGCCACCCGGCGCCAGTATTTCAATTGTACGCCTGACCTCGTCGCGGATTTTCTCCGGCGAAGCGTTTGGCAGTATAATCTGGGTGTCTATGCCGCCGCCCCAAAACGTCACATCCCGCCCAAATTCCTTTTTCAGTGCAATGGGATCCATACCTTGCGCGTTGATCTGCACAGGGTTCAAAATATCCACGCCATCCTCGATAAAGCCGGGAATAAGGGATTTGACAGCACCACAGGAATGAAAGAAAACAGAAACCGGCGCTTTCGCCCGAGAATGAATAAAATCGAAGATTCTCTTATGGCAGGGACGTACCATGCGATTATAGAGCTCTGACGAGATCAATAGACTGCTTTGTGTACCGAGATCGTCGCCCTCCATCGCGATCATTACATTTTCGCCCGCCGCATCCAGCGTTTTTCCCCAATATTGGAGCTTCAGATCCGTTATCTTTTCCAATATGTCCTGCGCATACCTTTCATTGCTCAGCATATCGCAAAAGAACTTTTCGTATCCGTTTAGCCAAAGCGCTATTTCCAGCACGCCCGCGCCCAGACGGCCCAACACACATGCCCGTTTTTCTATCTTCAAATACCGCTCCGCCTGCTCTTGCATGGTGGCGAATCGGCCCGGGTCCACCGCATCTGGCCACCGGTATCCAGACATATCCTCGAGTGTTTCCGCTTCATCAAGCGGGGAGTTCTCCAGATTATAATAATGCCCGCCTACGATAGGCATTCTCCAATCGATACCCCATTCGTCCCGAAAGCGATAGCTCTCGCCATCCCGAGAGACGTCCGTGCTACAGCCGCGATTGAGTGGCGGCTTGGGTTCGATCGCCCGCACGTCCACCTTGAGCCTGTCAATCATATCATCATCGATTTGCGCAAGCTGTTGATCCGTGTTTATGATATTATCCCGCACGGCCGGCATGCCAAGATATTCCCGCAAGCGGCGATAGGTCTTGATATTCATGCCCGTTTGCAGCGTCGATCCAAGATCAAATGGAATACGATCCGGTTCCTTATGGGCAAGCGTTGCCTGTACCCGCTCATAGCTATTCATAGCGATACTTCCCTTCGTTCAAATACATTCTCTTATATCCATTATTATAAGTGTACATTAAAAACGCCGATAAAAGTAGACATATTTTGCGCGAAGGGGTTTCGAATAAGATCGTTCACGTACAAGCGATATGCAGAGCACGTATTCCCCATATAATGAAACATCATGTAATCCTTGATAACCGCAAGGAGTGTGTGTGCACCTTTTGACGAAAGATTGCAAAAATCGGCAGAGATGTGCAAACCTTTCGACGATGGTATGTGCGAATCTGGAAATCGCCTCTCCAACGCCATCAGCTTTTTATCCAAAACAACAAAAAAGCCCAGAATAACTGGGCTTTCTCATTGTATCAAGACCTACGTCTCTATTTGGTGCGGTAGATGGGACTTGAACCCA
>JAEWWD010000155.1 GCA_023396535.1 Bacillota bacterium | reverse complement strand
CTATTTTGGGAATTTCATCGCCTTCCCGCACATTATAGTGTATGGCGCGCACGCCCGGCAGCGTCAGCATTTCCTCGACAGGCGTCAGTTCTCGCACGATTCCGGGCTTAAAAAAGAAAAGCTGCGTGGAAAGACAATACCCCGTCCCGATAGTACGGCGATTTTTCAGCGCTTGCGTATCGCACCGGCCGTATTCCGTATAATCGAGGAGCATTTCCAATACATCCACGCCCGCTATCCACGGCAGGGTAATATCCTCATAGGCGCCGCCGATTCGCGCGGCGATTTCGTTGACCTTTAACCCCTCCGCCCCCACGAGATACTGGAAATAAATCGGACCATTTCTAATTTGAAAGGCGCTTACAATGCGCTCCGTGAGGGAAATGATTTCATCCTGATGCGCTTCCCAATGCAGCGATGGATAGTTATGGCACAGGCAAACGCCGATGTGCCGTGTGTTCTTTATCGTCACCCGATCGACGACGGAAAGCACGGTCGCTTTTCCGTTTTCCACCCAACCGTTCACTGTCAGTTCGTCGTTTTTATAAAACTCCTCCATAAGTGCGCGATCCTCGCGGGAAAAACGCAGTGTATCGCGGATGCGACGCTGCGCCTCGGCAACGTCGTCCACGAGGAATATACCCCTCTGGCCCTGGCTGTCCACCGGCTTCAATACGGCGGGAAACCGCAGGCCATGTATGTCGCTTTCCCGAAAGCCTTTTCCCACCAGCACGGAAGGGACGCAAGGGATCTTGTGTTTACGAAACAGCTCCTTCATCACGCGCTTGTTGGTAACCGCCCTGGCGGTATCCGGGCTGATATAGAAGGGCAGCCCCAGTTTTTCCGCCACCATGGCCGCCGTCAGTACGGGCTGGTCCGTCCCCATCGTCACGATGCCTTCCGCGCGGTATTCGCTTGCGGCGCGTAAAACGCCCTCGTAATCAAATGTGCTTGCCGGCACATGCGCATCGGCTAATGCGGCCCCGGGGCAATCGGGCAAATAATCCGCCACAATTACGAAATCGCCCCGCTCTTTAGCCCGCCGTATCAAATTCAGCTGGCAGCTTCCGCCGCCCAACACCAATCGTCTCACGCTTTTACCTGACCTATCGTCCTTTTGATTTTGTAGCACAGCCCCGTTTTGCGAAGGAATTTACATACCGTACGCGGCGCGTAGTAGATATACATGCTTATCAGCAGTGCGATCAGGCGCGGCGCGCTGTAGCCCGAGCGCGCCGACACGCCGTAAGGCACCTCCACGCTCGTTACGTTGCGCGTGTGCTTAAAAAGCTCCATCGATATATATACAAACCTTGTATCAGCGCGGGCGATCCGCTCCACCGTCTCCCTGTTCATCATGCGAAAGCTGCACACGCGAACGCCCGCGGGCTTATCCGTAATGCGATCGAACAGCCTGTCGCGAAGGCGTGAGCCTATGCCGCGAAACGCTCCTTTTCCAAGGCTTTCCGGCACGCCGTACACCGCGTCGTACCCTTTTCCCATCTCGCCATACAGCGTTAAAATCAGCTCCGGGTCCTGCTCCAAATCGTCGTCCAGAATAACGGTATAGTCGGCGTTCGCGTGGCGCAGCGCGCACAACAGCGCGCTTTGCTGGCCAAAGTTTCCGTCAAGCAGAATGCCCGCTACATACGGGCGGGTTTTACAAAGCTGTTCGATCATCCCGGCGCTGTCATCCGTGCTGCCGTCGTCCACCAGAATAATGGAGTATTCAGCAAACCGGGAAAGCGTGCGTTCCAGGCGCTCCACCAGCTCGAAAAGGGTTGCGCCCGCGTTGTACACCGGCACGGAGGCGCATACGCTAACGGGAATCAACTGCATAACGCCCCCAGCACCGCTTCGGATACCGCATCGCACTGCTCCATCGTCATGTCGGCAAACAGGGGCAGGCGCAATAGCCGCGCGCTCACACTCTGAGTGACAGGGAGATCGCCCGGCGCGTACCCAAGCCGCCGCCCCATTGCCGAAGCGTGCAGCGGCATATAGTGGAAAGCCGTGCCTATACCCGCGTTTTGAAGATGTTTTCGTACCCGCTCGCGCGTCGCTTCGCCCGAAAAAAGGATATAGAACAACTCGTAATTGTTCCCGTTATACGCCGGCACAAAAGGCAGCGCGAACCCGTACTGTTTTGAAGGCCCCGCCAGATTATCAAGATACCGCCTGTAAAGCGTCTCGTGCTTATTTTGTATCTCCCGCGCCTTTTCAAGCTGCGCCAGGAGTACGGCGGCATGGCTGATGGGCATGCCCACGTTCATGCCCGCCGCCTGCCAGGTATATGCGCCGACCTCGCCCTTTAAAAACGCCGCCCGATCGGTACCGTTGTCGTAAAGCGTCTGCAGCGTTTCGGCCAGCGCGGCATGCTTTTCCTCTAAAACGAGCATACCGCCTTCCACCGCCGATACGTTTTTGGTGCGGTGGAAGCTGACAACCCCCATATCGCCTACCGTACCCAGCGTCCTACCCCTGTATTGCCCGCCGAAGGAAAGCGCGGCGTCCTCAATCAGCAAAATGCCGTGTAACCGCTGTTTCAGCTCGATAAGATCGGCGGAAGCCGCCCCATAATGCGTAGGGATCACCGCGCGGGTGCGCGGGGTGATCAAATTGAGCGCATGCTCCGCATCCAGCGCCTTGGTGTGTTCGTCGATTTCCGCAAACACGGGTTTTAACCCGAACCGAAGCAGCGTGTTCGCCACGGAAGGGTATGTGAAGGAGGGCAGTATGACCTCGCCGCCCCTTTCCCACGCAAGCGCCGCAAACAGGAGATCAAACGCGGCGGAAGCGCTCGACGTCAGAAACAAATGGGGACCGTACGCTTTGCAAAGCCGGCGTTTTACCTCTTCCGTATAATCCATGCCGCAAAGCAGCGCGTTTTGCAGGTACGCGATTTCCTCCGCGCCATAATAGGGCTGAAAAAAGGGTATATTCACCCGGCAAATTCCTCCTTCACGCGGTAAACGCGCACCTCCCAAGCCTCCCTTTGGCTGTATTGCACGATCCGCATGGCATAGGGCGATTCGAACGAGCCGATAAGGGAGCAGTTCTCCTCTAGAAACCGCTGCATATCCCCGTAATAAGGAGACAAGTTCCCATACAGTATATTGAACACAGGCCGGTTTGTATAGATAAAGTCCATCTCTTCGGGATAGACGATGTATTCCACTTCGTTTTTCCGCATGTATTCTTCAAACGTCATGCCGTTTTGCTCCAGATACGCAAGGTTTCGGTAATCTATCAG